>JAITLJ010000017.1 GCA_031277925.1 Prevotellaceae bacterium
AGACGAATTAAGCATATATCGCGAACTGTAAGCCTTGATTCCTTTATTTGAAGGATTTTTGACTTACGGAGGCATTTCGGTTCGCGAAATAGAATCTATGGCAGTCGGCTTGTACGAAACGCTCGACGAAACAATGATTTGTCAAAGTCCGCAATATATCGCCTATTTGGTGAATGCGCTTACGTCAAAAGGTATTCCTGCGGTTACGCCGCCGGGCGTGCTTGGAGCTCACGTGAATGCAATGAAAATATGCGAACACATTCCACAGTCGCAATATCCGGCAGGCGCGTTAGCGGCAGCATTTTATCTTGTTTCGGGCATTCGCGGAATGGAACGCGGCTCAATATCAAGCCAGCGAGACGAAAACGGCAACGAAACATATGCCGACATGGAACTGTTGCGGCTTGCAATTCCACGTCGTGTATTTACGCTTTCGCAAATTAAATACGTGGAAGACCGTATGACCTGGCTGTACAAAAATCGACTGTTGATTGGCGGATTGAAATTTGTTTATGAACCGCCTGTATTGCGCTTTTTCATGGGTGGATTGGAACCCGTGTCAAAATGGGCTGAAAAATTGATGGAAGAATTTAAAAAAGATTTTGGAAACAGTTTGTAACAGCAAACAAAGTCTGTAACATCGTTTTGCCTGCTTTGTTCTATTTTTTGTTTTCTTATTTTCATCGTATAAGAAACCGATTTTAATTTTATTGAAATTAAAAAACACATCCATTGTAAGCAGTATAGTACCAAGCATATATGTGAATCAAAAAAACAATATTTATACCAAAACGCCATCAAACCGTAACTTATGTAAATTGAATATCAGCAAAATATCATTATGTTTCAGTCTGTTTTGATACCGTTTTGTTTTAAGATAAAATTATCTGAAAAAATTGACGAAAAAAGTAATAAATATCGTATTTATAACATCGGCAAACATCACGCCGACTAAGGGAACTATCAAAAATGCCTTTGACGATGGACGATAGCGCTGTGTTAATGCTTCCATATTAGCCACTGCATTTGGAGTTGCTCCCATGCCAAAACCGCAAACTCCGGCTGTTATTACCGCCGAATCATAATCTTTTTTGAGGCAGCGAAAAACAACAAAATACGCAAATATTATCATAAGCGACGTCTGCGAAAAAAGCATGATTAACATTGGAATTGCAAGGTCGGCAAGTTCCCAAAGTTTGAGTGTCATCAAAGCCATAGCCAAAAATATTGACAGGCAGGCTTGTCCTATAACATCAATTTCTACAAAATTAATTTTAAATTTTCCTGAGAAATCGGCAATATTGCGCAACAAAGCGGCAACAACCAGTGCACCGACATAAGGCGGAAACAATAATCCAGCGCTTTCCAAATATGTCGATAGCACAGAACCGATTCCCATTGCCAGCGCTATTTGATAAATACCGTGAATTATGCCGTCTTTCGACAAATGTTTTTCTGATTTTTCGGCTTCAACCGCAATTTGTTCGTCATCGCAAACAGATTGTTTTATCAACAGATTATTTCTGTCAATCAATCGTCTGCCTATTGGACCGCCAATAAGGCTTCCGGCTACGAGTCCGAAAGTTGCAGATGCAATTGCAATTCCGGTTGCTCCTGCAATTCCATTGTTTTCAAAAACAGGTCCCCAGGCGCCGGCAGTTCCGTGTCCGCCAACCATCGAAATCGAACCAGTGCAAAGCGCCAGTAAAGGATTCATGTCGAACAGTGGAGCAAGCGAAAACGCTACTGCATCCTGCATGAATATCAAAATTGTAACCAAAATTATAAGTACAATCAAATCTTTACTTCCCCGCTTAATTGATTTGAACGATGCGCAATATCCGACTGTTGTGAAAAATGCCAGCATGAAAATTTTTTGCAGCAAAACATCAATAACAAAGGTATATGCGCCTGTGCAATATCCGATTAATGATATTATCGAAAAAATAAGTCCGCCGATAACGGGAGCAGGAATACAAAAACGATAAAGAAATTTGATTTTACGCTTACAAAAAACGCCTAAATACAAAACCGCTACAGCCAGCGTAACAGCTTCGATAACATTTATTTTTATTTCCATTTATTCAATTTTAAATCTATTTTTGGTTAATGATTATTTGTAAAGGTAATATAAATTCCCATTTCGGCAAGCGCTATAGCAAATAACAATGAATTTATGCAAATCGAATTTTATAATATAAAGACAATAATTATTATGGATATTTGAACTATCCATAAAACATTAAAAATGGTTAATATATGATTCAAAAGCGAAGTACTGTTGATAAAATATTACCTTTGCACAAATAAATTTAAATTTTGAAAAAAGTTTTTTTATCCATAATGTTAACGGTAACATGTTTATCCGCTTCGGCGCAATTAAGCCGCAGCGACCTTAACTTGTTGCATTACGAATATGCAAGCCCGCTGCGTTTTGGTTTTTCGCTTGGCATAAACATTTTTGACTTTACAACCGTCAATACGCTTGATAATGTTGTAATAAATGGCGCAAATCGCAGAATCAGAGCAGATGTAACTACAATGCATACTGGATTTGATATTAATGCAATTATTGATTATCGCATAAAACGGCAATGGAATTTACGCACTTTGCCCGGAATATCGTTTGGCGCCCGTAATCTTGAATTTTACGATGACAATACAAACGAACTTTTACACACAATGAAAATCGGGTCAAATTATATAGAACTTCCTGTTCATTTGAAATTTAGCGTCAAACGTAATTCAAATTTTCGTCCTTATGTTTTTGCAGGAGTAAATGGACGTTACAATTTAAGCGCAGGCAGCGACGAAAAGGGCGGTGTATTTTTTGGATTGAGCAATACTGAAGTTTTTGGCGAATTTGGTTTTGGATTTGAATTTTATTTAGTGTATTTTAAATTTTCTATTGAAGCAAAATTTTCAACAGGACCAAGCAATATCCTGACCAAAGGACCTGTTGAAGGCTACGAAGCATTTTACAATGCTGTTGATAAACTGTATTCAAATATGTTCATAATTAAATTCCATTTTGAATAAAAATCACAAGACTTTATTGTTTGCGAAATATCGACAACAATCCGTTCAATACTCGCGAAGTGTTTCTTTTTACGTAATTTATCGAAAATATTTTTGAAAAAATATCTGTTTTTACATTCAAATATTCGCAATGTGAAAATATTTTTTCCATTCCTGCATCGCCTATGCGTTTGCGAAAACGCGCAAAATCACTTTTATTGAACGGGAAAACATGCTGGAAACATGCTTCGCCGCAAAAATATTGCATGTAAGGATTGTTAATCCACGCAATCGACAGAGCATTGTCGCTCAATTTGTAAAATCGTTTCAGCAGCAGACAGCCAATCATCATGCGCAGCGGAACGCTTGGCTGTCCGATGTTTGAATATAATGAAGAAAATTCTTTTTCAAAATATTGCCAGTCGATTTTCTTTGCCAGCAATACAAGTTCGTGCTGCCTGTTGATAAAATCCGAAAGCAGCGGATTGAACAGATTTCTTTGTAATTGATCAGGAGATTTGCCTAACATTTTAATCAGTTTTTAATCGTACAAAATTAACATTATTTTTTCAAATTACGCACAAACGATTAAAAATTATTTTGTCGTTCCTTACAAACTGTGAAAATAGTCGCTCCTTACGAATAAAAAAAGGACAATGCTAAAACATTAAAAATCTCGGACAATTATTTCTTTCTGTTAATTTGTATCAAGACAAAAGAAGATAAAGAAAAAAGTTCATATTTTGCCGAATTTTTGCCTGTATCTGTATAAAACACGGTATTTTATTCGATAATTTATGTATATAATTTATTAATAATGAATCGTTTCGACCCTTTTTAAGGAGCGACTATTTAAACTAAAAATATTGTTTTGTTTTTTTATTGTTTTCTACCAACATTCTGTCTTTTTTGTTGTTCTTTAAATTATTGAATTTTAAACCTAATACCAAAACTGCATCAAAATACCCTGAACTGTAAAGATATTTTATTGATATTCAATGTATATAAATTGCAGTTTGATGGCGTTTTTTCTAAATGCACAACAGGTAATTTGAATATTTTTTTTGCAAATACAATAAAAAGTAATACTTTTGCATTAGCAATGGTTTCTTCAAGCCGTATAAAACGGCAAAATAGAATTAAATGGGAATCAGGTGCAAAACCTGAACAGTTCCCGCTGCTGTGAGTTCCGCTTGTTTGCGAGCAAAATGTTTTGGATATTCTTCTGCCACTGATTTTGAATAAATTGGGAAGGCGTCGGAAACAGGAACAAGTCAGAAGACCTGCCATTGAAAAACAGATTTTACGCTTACGGTGAATGAGCGATTATGTCGGATTAAATTTAATTCTGCTTTCTTATTTTAATTCACGTAAGTAAAATTAGTTTATATAAATATTAATTGATAAAAACAGAAAACGTGAAAAAAATATTGAATTACATATCAATTATAATAATATCATTGATTGCTGTATCGTGCATGGATTATGGTCCGAAAAGCGAATCGGACTTTAACTTTTACGACAGCAATGGACTTTTTATTGTTAACGAAGGTAATTTTATGTACGGAAATGCTTCATTATCGTATTACGATATTGACAAAAAAAATGTGGAAAACGAGATTTTCGTTCGCTCCAACGGCATCAAACTTGGCGATGTGGCGCAGTCAATGGTAATTCACAACGGACTTGGCTATGTTGTGGTGAACAATTCGGGAGTGATTTTTACAATCGACATAAATACCTTCAAAGTTATTGATATTATAACAGGTTTTACATCTCCGCGTTATATTCATTTTGTTGATGATAATAAAGCATACGTTAGCGATTTGTACAGTTCAAAAATTTATATCCTGAATATTCTGACAAAGAAAATATCGGGTTCGATACCTGTGAAAGGACATAATTCAACAGAACAAATGGTGCAATCGGGAAAATATATTTTCACAAACTGCTGGTCGTACGATAAGAAAATTCTTGTTATTGACAGCGAAAACGACATAATTGTTGATTCGATAACAGCAGGAATACAGCCCAATTCAATGGTTATCGACAAAAATAATAAACTTTGGGTATTGACGGATGGCGGCTATCAGGGCAATCCTTACGGACACGAAATACCATCGTTGTTTTGTATTAATACATCTGATTTTAAAATCGAGAAAAAAATTGATTTTGAATTAAATGATTCCCCGACTAATTTATGCATAAACAATACGCTTGATACGCTTTACTTTATAAACAAATCAATATGGAAAATCAGCGCCGATGCAACAAATCTTTCCGGTGTTCCCATTATTCCATACAAAGGCACAACGTATTACGGATTAGCCGTATCGCCAAACAATTCAGAAATATATGTAGCAGACGCTATTGATTATGTTCAAAACGGAAAAATTTACAGATATACGGCTCAATATGCCTGCATCGACACAATAGATGCAGGCGTTTGTCCTTCAAACTTTTGTTTCAAATTAAAATAAAATATTAAAATGGAAAATATTATAAAAAAAACTTTAAAATTACTTGTTATTTGTTTTTTATTTGCTTCGTGCAGTAAAGATGAAACTATAATCAAACCCAAACCCGAAGAAAATTATTCGCCTTACAGCAATAAAGTTTATGAATATAAACCTGCGCCGGGACAATTTATAAACGAACCCGCTTCGGGCTTTGAAAATGTAACTGCCGAAGCCGCAGCCATTGAATATGCCGAACAGCGTTTGAAAAATTCTCAATATGTGTCGCTTGGCGCTTTTGGCGGTTATATCGTTGTTGGATTCGATCACAGCATCGAGAATAAAGGAAGTTTCAACGGATACGATTTCTCTGTTAAAGGAAATCAGTTTGACAACAGTTCGGAACCTGCTGTTGTCTGGGTAATGCAGGATGTAAATAAAAACAGTCTGCCCGACGACGATGTCTGGTACGAACTGAAAGGCAGCGAATATGGCAAACCCGAAACATTTTCAGATTATTCGGTAACTTATTACAAACCTCAAAATCAAAGAGAAAATGTAAAATGGACAGATAATAAAGGAAATAGCGGAGAAATAGAAATTAATACATATCATACTCAAGATTATTATTATCCGCTTTGGATTACCGCAGACAGTTATACATTGACAGGCGTGCGGTTGGAACAAAAATCTTATGTTGACAGCCAAGGAATATATTGTACGGGAAACTATGATTGGGGCTATGCCGATAATTACGGTAATGATATGATTGCAAACGAAGGAAATAAAAATTTTTTCAAAATCAGCAATGCCGTGAAAGCGGATGGCTCAAATGCAAACTTGCAATATATTGATTTTATAAAAATACAAAACGCTTTAAATCATAACGGGCAAAACAGCACAGGAGAATCTTCAACTGAAGTTTTAAGCATCGAAGACGAAAATATTTAAACTTGAAAACAAAACGGCAGACAGCAGTAAAAATGAAAAAATTTTTAATGGTTATATTGACTTTAACATTTGGAACGGTCGGTTTTTCACAAATCGACAGCAAAAATGACAGCCCCGAATGGCATTTATACATTGATTCGTCAATCGTAACCGCTCAACGTATCATAAAAGATATAGGCGTTCAGCAAACAAAGCTTGATACTGTTGCCCTGCGCGAAAATATTTCTACATCCATGGCGGATGTTCTTACACAAAATACTGTTATTTTTATTAAATCATACGGACGGGCGACCTTGTCAACAGCTTCGTTTCGCGGTACGGCGCCTTCGCATACTCAGGTTACGTGGAATGGAATGAAACTGAACTCTCCAATGCTCGGAATGGTTGATTTTTCGCTGATTCCATCATATTTTATTGATGATGCAAGTTTATATCATGGCGCAAGTTCAGTAAGTATTACCGGCGGCGGACTGGGCGGCGCAATAGCAATGAATACCAAACCCGCTATTGATGAAGGTTTGGCAGTTCAATATATTCAGGGTGCAGGCAGTTTTGACACTTACGACAGTTTTTTGCGATTTAATTATAAAAATAAAGGACTGCAGTCTTCAACCCGTATTGTATATACCGATTCGGATAATGATTTTAAATATGTAAATTACGATAAAAAAGAATATACAAAAGATGAAAACAACAATATTACAGGTTTCAAATATCCGATTGAGCGCAATAAAAACGGCGATTACAGAGATTTTCATGCATTGCAGGAATTTTATTTTACAGCAAACAACAATTCGCACTTTGGACTTTCAACATGGTATGTCAAATCAAAACGCGGAGTGCCGGTGCTTAATTTGGATTATCGCAGCGAAAACAGCAGTCGCAGTCAGCAGGACGAACAGACATTACGAACAGTTTTATCATGGAACAAGTCTTTTACAAAGGCAAAATTGATGACAAAAGCAGGCTATACATATACCGATTTGTCGTATTCGTATTCGGGCGATGATGGAACAGGAACAATGGTTAAAATGATACATTCGCAAAGTTACGTAAGCACAGTTTTTGCAAAATTCGACATTGAATATTATTTGGGTAAAAAATGGATGTTTTCGGCAAATGTTAGCGCTCATCAAAATTCGGTGAACAGCAAAGACGATGCAATTATAAATTTGGACAACAAACCGGTTATCATAGGTTATAAAAAGTCGCGTTTTGAACTTTCATCATTTGTTGCTGCAAAATATCGACCTTCCGAACGCTTGGGTTTTGCAATAAACTTTCGCGAAGAATTTTACGCCAACAAACACACTCCGATTATTCCTGCGGCGTTTGTAAATTACGATCTTTCATCGGATGGAAACATAAAACTTAAAGCATCTGTTGCAAAAAATTATCGTTATCCTACGCTCAACGATTTGTATTTCATGCCCGGCGGAAATGATTCGCTCAACAGCGAAACAGGTTATACTTATGATGGAGGAATTGAATTTACGCTGTCAAATAAAAAGGCAAATCTGAAAGGAGAAATAACGGCGTTTAATTCAAACATAAAAAACTGGATAGTATGGTTGCCTAATTTCAAAGGATTTTGGACTCCATCGAATGTAAAAAAAGTGAACAGTTATGGTGTAGAATTTAAATTGAAAACCATGGTTGATATTGATAAAAACTGGAAATTTGCAAGCGATGGCAATTTTGCATGGACACGCTCAATAAATCAGGACGATCCTGTGAACTGGGCAGACGAATCAATCGGCAAACAACTTGTTTATATTCCTGAATTTTCGGCAGCCATTACAACTAAACTTTCGTGGAAAACATGGATGTTTACATATAAATGGATTTATTACAGCGAACGTTTTACTACTTCTAACAATGAAAAAAATACTAAAACAGGCAGACTTGGAGCGTTTTTTATGAACGATGTTTCGCTCGAAAAAAACATGCAGTTTTCGTGGGCGAAAATTGCAATTAAAATACTTGTAAACAATATTTTTGACGAAGAATATCAATCCGTTTTGTCGCGACCGATGGCAGGTCGTAACTTCGGATTTTTTATAGAAATAAAACCTGATTTTAAAAACAAAAAATAAACTGTATATATATATTATAAATAAATTATTAATCAAAAATAAAATTAAAAATTAATGAAATGAAACTAAAAAAAATTTTGGCGTTTATATGCGCCGCAGCAACTTTCACAATTATAAGTTGCGATGATGACAAAACCATAGGATTACCGCCAACGCCTCCAATACCATCGTTTGATGTTTCAATCAAAAGTAACACAGGCAATTTTGAAGTTATACAGGAAAAAACATTGATACTCACAGGCGTTGTCAATGCTACCGAAATTCCTGCCGGCACTGTTTACACTTGGGCTGTAGATGGAATAACGCAAGCATCTTCGGATACTGTTTTTAATTTTGTAAACGCTTCGGCAGGCGAATACACAGTTACATTTTCGGCAACCAACGAATACGGAACAAGCGTTGCCACAGAAAAGATAAAAGTACGCGGAAAATATGCAACAGGCGTTTTTGTTTTGAACGAAGGCTCTATAACAACTGAAAATGGTTCGCTGATACATATTGACGAAGATGGAAATATTATCGCAAATGTTGATGTATATGTAAATGGTAAAGAACTTGGCATAACTTCGCAACACATGTTTATAGGCAACAAAAAAATTTACATTGTATCGAAAGCAACTGATACCGAACATTTGCGGCGCGTAGTTGTGCTGGATGCTGAAACATTGAAAGAAATTGCCGATTACACAGACGACTTAAATGCGGCAAATCTCGGACCATGCGACAATATTGCAGCCTTGAGCGATGAAATATTTCTTGCCGCACAGGATGGAATTTATTCGTTCAATACTGTAACCAAAGCCGTAACGAAAATCAAAAACGGAACGATTTCAATGATGAGGATGCATGCGGCAAATGGAAAATTATTTGCGGTAAACAGTCAATATGTAAAAGTTTTTGAACAGGGAAAAGATACTGTTTCGGCACAAATAGATTTCGGCGCAAGCATAAGATCTATTGCCCACTCAGGCGATGGCAATATTTATGTTGCATTGGCAAACGAAATTCGCAAATTGAATGTAGCCGACTATTCAATTATGGCAACAAGCACATTGTCCACAGGAACAATTGCAGCAGGCGGAGGATGGATGTCTGCAAATCAGTCAATATCTGCCAAAGGCGATACAATATATTTTTATTCGTCAACATCATCGCCGATAAATATTTATCTACACATATTTTCTCAAAACAAAACAAGCCTTATTGCTAATGTTGCTCCATTTCTGCCTTATTCAATAAATTACGGAGGCATTGCCATAAGTCCGAAAACAGGAAATGTTTATGTTTCAACAATAGGCTCTTACGGTGGATACGCTTCGGACAATGCAATAACCGTTATTAAGTTTGAAAAAGGCGCAGCGCCGGGAGCAAATGCAATAAAACATGTAGAAGACTACACAGGATACACGCGTTTTGCGGCAGGAATATATCTTCCTGAATGTTATGAATAAACAATATAAATTATTAAAACGAAAATAAAATGAAAAAAATATTATTTTTAATCTTTATTACAACAACAGTCGCAGCATATTCGCAAACAGGCGACAGCGCATACAACAGACAATATTTGACATCAAAAGCCGCTCAAAACTGGTTTGTTTCTATCGGCGGCGGAGCAAATATATATTTTGGCGAATTTGACAAACACAAAGGTTTTGGCAAACGAATTTCTTATGTCGGAAAACTGTCGGCAGGAAAATGGTTTACGCCATCGGTAGGATTTCGCGCCCAATTTGATATTACAGGAATGAAAGGCTTTTTAAATCCGTTTTCAACACAATTTACCGTTACCGATATTGCACGTAATCACGCTTACGGCACAATGGATGAATATGGATATTACAAAGAAAAATTTAATTATTTCAATTCGCATCTCGATTTACTTTTCAGCATTTTCAAATACAGCGAAAATCGCTTTTATCAATTAATACCTTATGTTGGAGCAGGATATGCTTTTCGCTTTGGATACGGCGAAAACGGCGAAATACACGAAGGCGAATTTACCCTGAATACGGGAATTATAAATCGTTTTCGTCTGTCGAAAACATTTGATTTGGATTTTGAAATAGGCGGCATGTTTATAAACCAGCGTTTCGATGGTTCTTACGGCGGGCAAATGCTCGAAGGCGGACTTACGGCAACTCTTGGATTGAATATTAAATTAGGAAAAACAAAAACATTCAAACGCCCGGAAAAATGCGATTATTCGACTTATGAAAATCAAATCGCTAAAAACCAACAGGACTGTAGCGCAAATATCAAAAAACTTTCGGACGATTTGTCTGCCGCAAAACAAAAGATTACTGATCTTGAACAGCAACTTAATGCAAAATCAGAATCGAACGTAAAACCAAGCGCCGAAGAGCAAAAAACTGTCAGAGAAACATTTGATGCCATACTTTTTGAAACCGACAGCGATAAAATAAAAGATGCTGCAAAACCCGAAATTGATAAGGTTGTTGAAATTTTGAAAAAATATTCGAATATAACTGTAAAACTGTCAGGACATACCGATTCGCGCGGAAGCATATCATATAATCAGCAACTTTCACAGCGTCGCGCCGAAGCCGTAAAGAAATATTTGCAGGAAAAAGGCGTAAATGCCCTGATTGAAATTGCCGCTTTCGGAGAAGAACGTTCGGTTGCAACAAACAAAACAGCAGAAGGACGCGCAAAAAATCGGCGCACCGAAATAGAAATTTACATTAAATAAAATATCCTTTACAGTCAAATTAAAAAAATTAATGAAATGAAACTAAAAAAATTTTTGGCGCTTGTATGCGCCGCAGCAACCATCGGTTTGGCAACAGTAAGTTGCTCCGATGAGGACGTAATAACACCGTTGCCTGAAGAATTCGATGTTTCTATCGTAAGCAAAACAGGAAATTTTGAAGTTTTGCAACAGGACGAACTCGAACTTACAGGCGTTGTAAATCCACGTTTGGCATCTGCTACTTACATTTGGACAGTCGATGGCATAGTGCAACCGTCAACTGATACTGTTTTTAAATTCACCAGCAATGTAAGCGGCGATCATACCGTTACTTTTTCCGCTACTAATGAAAAAGGCGCAGGTCTAAAAACCGTAACCGTCAAAGTTATTCCCGCTGATATTATAACTTTCGAAGATGCAAGCCTCGACGGCGATGGCATTTTATTCAAAGGAACTTTGATAGGCGAAGATGATTACGGAATGGGATATTTCTGGGAAGCATATTCCGAAGCAGGAATTACATTTAAAAGTTATGAAGGAACAGATTCATATCTTATGGGATTCTGGTGTGGATTTGAAATATCAAACAATCACGATATGACAACAGCAGGATATACAAACGATGCAAGCGTTTATCACGAAAGCGGTCATTCGGGAAGCAAATTTGCCGTTTGCTATGATGGCGGCAGTTCAATGATGGGTCCTGGTTATGAAGCCGAATTTTATGTTTCGGACGGCACCGATAAAATTTTCGACCATGTTTACATTACAAATTCAACTTATGCAGTACTTGAAATGCGAAACGGAGGTTACGGAAAAAGGTTTTCTTATGACGATAAGGACTGGTTTAAATTAACAGTGAAAGGCTTGGACAGTAACGGAACAGAAAAAGGAACGGTTGAATTTTATCTTGCCGATTTTCGCACGACAAATTCGGGCGGAATTGTAACAGAATGGACAAAAGTTGATTTGAGCTCGCTTGGCGCCGTTCAAAAACTTCAATTCAGTATGTCAAGTTCAGACAATAACACATACGGAATGCTGACTCCTGCATATTTCTGTTTGGACGATTTAGCCGTACGGAAATGATATTGATAAAATAATTTTTCTGCCAAAAAAAAATTATTTAAGCGATGAGGCATACGAAAATTGAAAAACGCAAACATAAAGTACTGAAATTTCATGTATTATGTAAGGATTTTCCAGATGTGCATATCTTATTTTTACAATAAATAATCCGTTTTTGTAATTTTCATGCCTCATAAAAAACCTCGCAAAGCAAAAACTTTGCGAGGTTTTATTTTTATTGATACCGTTTTGGTATTAGCATTGTCCTTTTTTTATTCGTAAGGAGCGACTATTTTCACAGTTTGTAAGGAACAACTAATTATGCAGTAAAGGTAATACATTTTTACATATAAACAATTATATTTTGATTTTTGTCTTATTATTTTGAAATTAAAAAAGTTCCCTTTGCAGGGAACTCCCAATTTATTAACAATACCAAATTAAATTGGCAACAATAAAAGATAATTATTTTGTAAAAAATGCTTTCACATCTTCGCTTTCCAAAATTTCTTCCTTAAAAGCATAAGCGCCTGTTTTTGGCGATTTCACCATTTTTATGCACTTTATATTTTTCTTTGCGCTTTTATCTCTGAGGGTTGCAACTGCTTTTTTTGCCATGACTTAAAATTTATTTAATTTCTCTGTGAATAGTTACTTTTTTCAAATACGGATTATATTTTTTACGTTCTAACCTGTCGGGATTATTTTTTTTGTTTTTTGTGGTAATATATCTTGATATTCCGGGAACTCCCGATTCTTTTTGTTCTGTACATTCCAGTATTACCTGAATTCTTGCATCTTTACTTTTTTTTGCCATTGTTCAATCTCCTTTTAATAAATATTAATTAAACCTTTTTCCTGAGCTTCTTTCAACGCAACTTTCAGCCCTTTTTTGTTGATTGTGCGAATACCTGCTGCGGATACTTTAAGTGTAACAAAACGCTTTTCTTCCTCAAGCCAAAAACGTTTTATTTTCAGATTGGGGCAAAACTCTCTTTTGGTTCTGCGTTTCGAGTGCGATACGTTGTTGCCTATAATAACGCGTTTTCCTGTAATTTGACAAATTCGTGACATTTTTTATAGAATTTACTTCGTTTTCAAAATAACTTTATGATTAAAATCAAATTTTGATTTTTGATTTTAGCCTGCAAAGGTCGTAA
Source organism: Prevotellaceae bacterium (assembly GCA_031277925.1). Lineage (GTDB taxonomy): Bacteria > Bacteroidota > Bacteroidia > Bacteroidales > UBA932 > JAIRKV01. The sequence continues at coordinate 13,463 of JAITLJ010000017.1, forward strand.
TTTTTTTTGGATATACAAATTTTTTTTCGATTTTTTTGCAATTTATTTTTTTTGACAGCCCAAAATTATAATATTTATTTGATATTTTTTTTTGCAAAATTAAATTTGTGGTAAATAAAACAAAAGGTATCACAAAAATAAGGCTGTCTATTTTTTAGACAGCCTCTTCCTGATTTGTAAGTTGTGAAAATCTATTAGAATGTTACACGAAGTCCAAGCAGCATAGACCACGTGCTACCATATCCTAAATACGTTTTATAAGATGTGGTATAATAATCAGCAGCTGTTTTTCCTGTCGCTACAGGCAAAGAAAACATGGGTTTTCCTGTACTTGTTTCAACTCCTTCGTACTTCAACAAAGGAACATTTTGATACGAACCTGTAATTTGCGTTTTAGAAACTCCCCATTTTGAATTAATTAAATTACCCAAATTCAAAATATCAAATGTTAATTGAACTTTACGTCCTGATTTTTTATCGTAAAATACATCTTGCACAAATTTGAAATCAAATTGATGTCTCCAAGGTAATAATCCGCCAAAACGTTCAGCATATTCTCCTTTATGATTTTTCAAATAATCATCCTGCTCTAAAAATCTGAAGAAAGCGTTTGACTGTTCTTGTGGCGACATTCCTGCACCAAGATCTTTGAATACAATATCATTGGCATCTTTCGGAATGTACATTAAATCGGATGAACCTTGTCCGTCGCCATTCATATCATTAGAGTAAACATAGCTCAAACGTCCTTCTGCGCTTCCTTGATACAATAATGAGAAAGTTGTATGGAAGCGATCCAGCCAATCAAATTCATAAGTAACTGCGCCAATTATTCTATGAGGAACTGAGAAATTAGACCAACTTAGAGATTCATCATTCAAACTTCCTACAACTACGTTAGATGCCCATGCTGATGATGCTTGGTCGCCAGGATTACTGGTTACATCTTTAGCCTGAGAGAACGTATAAGCAATCATGCCTGAAAGTCCGTAACTAAATTTCTTTGTCAACATTGCCGTAACAGAATATTGATATCCTTTATTGGTATTGTCAAGAATCATCGTATTACTTAAACTTGAATTAATTCTGTTTGGAGTTGAACTGTAATAAGGTCTGTTGTCCGAACCTTCAAATGTTTTATTCGGAGCAGCCTCATTAATATTTTGTTGTAATATTGCGTTAATATCTTTAGTGTAGATACCTTCCAATGTGAAAGTCATATCGTGTGGAAGAACAACATCTACGGCTACGTTAGTACGCCATACCTGAGGCATTTTGAAATTTTTGGCAACTTCAACAGGAGCCGCAGGTGCCGCAGTTGTTGCTGGAAAAACGGTTGTTCCGTATTTTTTAATTTGTGCATCCACAGATGGATCAAAACGCATATCTGCAGGAACATTACTTCCGCTTAACACTTTCAAATATTGTAATGTACCATCATTTGTCGGTTGATTTGTAAACCATACAAACGGTAACCGCCCCGTAAAGACACCTGTACCTGCACGTACTTTATATTTACCATCTCCCAATACATCCCAGTTTGCAGATAATCGTGGAGATACTAGCAATTGCTGCTTAGGCCATGTGCTTACATCCAATTTATATGTAAGATAAGTTAAATAGGATGTGCCACCTTTATATTCAAGTGCGTTAATAGCATCATTGCCCGCTAAATCATTCAAGTAGAAAGGTAATTCAAAGCGAATCCCTCCTGTAATTTTTAAATTTGGAACCAATTGCAATTCATCTTGAAAATATAAGGCTCCCATACCAAAAGAAAGTTCTGAATAAGGTGTTGTATTTCCGTTAATTCCATAAGTAATAGCATAACCATCAGGTTTTTGATTGTTTAAGAAAGCAGCTAATGAATTATAACGGTAATAACCTGTGGCAAACGACATATAAGCGTTACCAAAATATTGCTGTTCGTAAGCGATCCCTGCTGTAAGCGTATGGTCGCCAAAATTGGCAGTGATGTTATCTATAATGCTAAATGTATTGTTTTTAACATCATTATTATATGTATAGAGTTCATAACCAAACGCCGTGTAAGGGTCACCGCCTTCCCAAATATCTACAAAAGGAAACACACTGCTTGGCGATGTGCGTTTATCGCGAATCATCGTATAAGTAGCTAAAAATTTATTTGCAAATTTACTTCCAAATGTACTGTTCAATTCTCCTGTTATAGATTTTACTGTATTTTCAAAGCCATAACCTGCATTTGTAAAAGCGATTGCTTTTTCGCTAATTCGCGAATAACTAGATCTTGTTATTCCACTCGGACAACTTGATGCATTTGTCAACACATCATTGGTTGAAATCACTTGATTGTAACGAACAGTTAATTTATGAACATTGCTTATGTTCCAATCGATGCGAGCCAAAATTTTGTTATTTGTACTGTTAAATTTACTCCAATTCCAATCACCAGCATCGTAATCATACGTGTTTTTTAGATAATCTTTCAATGTTTGCAAATCGGATACTTTAGCACGGGAGATGTAATTATTTTGATCGGCGTTTCCATCTGTACTTGCTTTCCATGGTGTACTTGGAGATTCTGATTTTTCATATTCTCCGTTTACAAAGAAGAACAGTTTATTTTTGATAATTGCTCCTCCCAAACTAACACCAAAAGTTTGTTTTGAAGTTTTATCCCAGACATAATCTTGACCTTCAATTTTATGTCCCGCAAATGATTCAAGACGCAAATAGGTGTATGCCGAACCTTTAAATGTGTTGTCGCCACTTTTGGTTACGGCATTTACCGTAGCTCCCGTAAAATTAGATTGCCTAATATCATAAGGAGAAATATTGACTGAAATTTGATCAATAGCATCCAGTGAGATAGGTTGTGCATCGCCTCCTGGAAGATTTCGTGTTTGTCCGCTCAAACCGAAACTATTGTTAAATGCAGCCCCATCAATCGTAATATAGTTATAACGACCGTCGCGTCCTGCAAAAGAAAGTCCGTTGGATTGAGGCGTCAAACGAGTAAAATCATTAATACTCCGACTTATAGTCGGCAATGTTTGGATATTTTTGTTACTGATATTAGTTGCCGCACCTGTTTTATTTCTGTCAAACGTTCTTTCTCCAACTATAACCACTTCTCCAAGTGTAGTGACATCTTCTTCAAGTTCGACATTTATCAAATAGGTTTCGCCTAATTCTAATAAAACATCTCTGAACTGCATGGTTATATAACCTATGTAGGAAACTTCCATTAGATATGGTCCACCGGGACGCATACCTGTAATAAAATAACTTCCGCTTTTTTGTACAAAATTATAATACACCGAACCCGAAGGCAGGTGCGTTGCTTTCACTGTCGCTCCTTCAAGAGCCTCACCTTTTGAATCTTTTACTGTTCCGCTAAGCGAACTTGTTGTTACCTGAGCCGAAACAAATGTTATTGTTCCCATAAAGAAACCAATAAACACAAATAATTTTAAAATTTTTTTCATATAATCTTTATTTATAAATTGTTGTTAAAATTTGTTCGTTGTTGTTTTCGATAACAAAGATATTATAAATAAAAATACGAAAATATTACAAAAAAATTAATAATAAATGTCAAAGCAAAATGAGTGTGTAAATATTTAATTTATAAGTACATGCAATTTCAAAATATTTTTCAAAAGTTATTAACAGTTAAAGTCCGTCTTTAACTATTCTTAATTTGTATGTGCGTATGTATTTTATTATCACCAATAAAGCGATTAATAATGAAAATATGACATTAGATGAAGTTCGAATATTTTGCCCGACAAAGTGCAAATACTGCTGTGTTATAAAATTGGTTATATTTGGAATTTTTGAAACCTTTGCAAGGCAAAAGTGTTGATAATAGGTTAATATTTAGGCGATTATAATTTGTTTATGTGGAATATTTCTTGTATCTTTGCATCATGTTTAATAAAAAAAGACAACAAATGGGTTTTAGTGACGGTTAGGTGGAAAAACGTGTTCGTAAAAATGTGTTTTTCAAACATATCAATATACTTATTGATTGGACTGAATTAGAAAAATAAATAGACAAAATCTATAAACGGGGCAAATCGGCAGATGGACG
>JAITLJ010000041.1 GCA_031277925.1 Prevotellaceae bacterium
ATTTCCAGTTGCATTTCTTCTATTCCGATACCGAAAACGGGATAAAAACGCAGATAACTAAAAATCAATATGATAACAAACGAAAAACAGCCAATTTTCATGTTTGTCGGTCAGTAGTGTTTTTAAATCTTTAAATTGCTTCTCATAATGTTTTTCCTGCAAAGATGATTTCTTTGTTTATGCATACAAAACAAAGCGAAATTTGAAAGCGAATTTTGAAAAATGTTTAAAATATTAAAGTGAACAGTTGATTTGATGTTTTGGCAAGTCTTAATTATCAATAAATAATTTATAAGATAAAATGTCTAATAATCAATCTTTTATAAAATAAATTTATGAATTTTCAATTCATTAACAACGTTTTGTCAAAAAACTTTTTGATAAATAATATTGGTAATTAGAAAAAAAAAACTACCTTTGCAGCCCCAAAAAAAGGGAAAAAATATAGGTATTAACTGAAATATAAATGGACACACTAAGTTACAAAACAGTTTCGGCAAACAAGGCAACCGTACAAAAAGAATGGGTTTTGATTGACGCGACAGATGTAGTTTTAGGTCGTCTTGCATCCCGTGTAGCGCTTATACTTCGCGGCAAGACAAAACCTAATTATACGCCTCACGTGGATTGCGGTGATAATGTTGTAATTATCAATGCAGAAAAGGTGAGGCTTACAGGTAAAAAAATGACGGATAAAGTTTATGTTCGTCATACAGGTTATCCCGGCGGGCAAAGGTTTACAACCCCAAACGAATTATTAAAACGTAAACCTCTCGCAGTAATAGAAGAAGCAATCAGGGGAATGCTTCCGAAAAACAGACTTGGCGCACAACTGTTTCGCAATCTGCATGTATATGCAGGCAGCGAACATAAGCAGGAAGCGCAAAAGCCTAAAAAAATTAATATAAACGAACTTTTATAATTAAGAATGGAAGTAATTAACGCACTTGGAAGAAGAAAATCTGCCATAGCACGTGTTTACATGAGCGCAGGCAAAGGAAACATTACTGTCAACGGTCGCGAATTTAAAACATACTTTCCATCTGATTTGTTGCAGTACGTAGTAACACAACCGCTTGTATTAACGGAAAATGTTGATAAATACGACATTAAAGTTAATCTTACAGGCGGTGGCACACGAGGTCAAGCAGAAGCATTGCGCCTGGCTGTTGCACGCGGACTTTGCAAAATAGATGCGGAAGCCAATCGCCACGTATTGAAAGAATATGGTTTGTTGACCCGTGATTCGCGTGTTGTAGAACGTAAAAAACCGGGACGTCCCGGAGCTCGCAAAAGATTCCAATTCAGCAAACGTTAGAATCGGATTGAGTTTTTGAATATTAAAATTAATATCAAACACAAAAACTATGGCAATGTACAACAGCGGTTTAATTGATAATAAAATAACGGAAACAAAACGAAATTTTCCGACAGAAAACAATGCTGCTGTTGCGAAAAATTGTTTCGACCGAATAAAATTCGCTACGAAAACAATTGATGAAATGAGTAAACAAAATGTTTAAAAAAGGTTTAAACCAAAAAAATTAATTAAAAAATGTCAAGAACAAATTTTCAAGAATTACTTGATGCAGGTTGCCACTTCGGGCACTTAAAAAGAAAATGGAATCCCAAAATGGCGCCGTATATATTTATGGAAAAAAACGGCATCCATATTATCGACTTGCACAAAACAACAGTAAAAATAGATGAAGCGGCTCATGTACTGAAACAAATAGCCCGTTCGGGTCGCAAAGTTTTGTTTGTTGCAACAAAAAAACAGGCAAAAGACATTGTATCGGAAAAGGTACAGGCAATAGGAATGCCTTATGTTACAGAACGCTGGGCAGGCGGAATGTTAACCAACTTCCCTACGATTCGCAAGGCAATTAAAAAAATGAACGTTATTGATAAAATGAGTACAGATGGAACATTCGACACATTATCAAAACGCGAAAGATTACAAGTTACGCGCCAGCGCGCAAAATTAGAAAAAAACTTAGGCTCAATAGCCGATATGGCAAGACTTCCGGCAGCCGTTTTTGTAGTTGATATACAAAAAGAAGCAAACGCAGTGAAAGAAGCAAACAGGCTGAATATTCCGGTATTCGCAATAGTTGATACCTGCTGCGACCCAACGCCTGTAGATTATGTAATTCCTGCAAACGATGATGCAGCAAAATCAATATCGCTGATAATAGATATTGTATGCAAGGCGATGAATGAAGGAAACGAAGAACGTAAATCGGAACGCGAAAAAGAAGAAACAACTAACGCCACCGCCAAAAGAGAAGTAAACAATAGCGAAGTAAAAGAATTTTCAGGTAAAAAAATACGCGCTCGCAAAAATAAAAGAGATTAATAACAATTAATGTTTTAAAATTAAAAAAAATGGAAATTAAAGCAGCAGACGTAGCAAAATTAAGAAAAATGACAGGCGCAGGAATGATGGACTGCAAAAATGCGCTTATTGAAGCAAATGGCGACTACGACAGAGCACAGGAAATAATACGTGAAAAAGGTAAACTTGTTGCCGCAAAACGCGCCGACAGAGAAACTACCGAAGGAAGCGTAATAGCAAAAATAACAGCCGACAATCGTACAGGCGTTATTGTTGCCATAGGTTGTGAAACCGATTTTGTTTCAAAAAATCAGGAATTTAAAGATATAGCAAACTCAATTGCCGAAGTCGCAATAAACCAACTTCCCTCAGATGCCGAAGCGCTGAAAATATTAAACGCAGGCGACGAAACTGTAGATGGCATTATAACCAGGCAGACAGGAAAAACAGGTGAAAAACATCAACTTTGCTATTATTCACAAATAAAAGGCGAATACGTTTCGGGATATATTCACATGACCGGAAAATTAGCATCAATAGTTGCATTCAGCAAAATTTTTGATACTGAAGCAGCAAAAGAAATAGCAATGCAAGTTGCAGCAATGAATCCCGTTTCAGTTTCGGAACATGACTGCCCTGCGGAAATCAAAGAACGCGAATTAAAAATAGGTCGTGAAAAAGCCATATTGGAAGGTAAACCCGAAAATATT
>JAITLJ010000044.1 GCA_031277925.1 Prevotellaceae bacterium
GTTCATATTTTGCCGAATTTTTGCCTGTATCTATATAAAACTCGGTATTTTTATTCGATAATTTACGCTTACAATTTATTAATAATGAACCGTTTCAACCCTTTTTAAGGAGCGACTATATAAAACAATGATTTTTTACCATTATTGCCATTTGTAAATCAATTTAAAATTTGTACAGTTGACAAGGCAACTATACAGTCGCTCCTTATACTCGGACGCTATCATAACGTCTTAATTGAGTTCGTAATCCATATTAAATCCGGTAATTGATTGTACTGTTTTTTCCTGATACCAAAACGGTATCAAAATACCCTGAACAGTAAAGATATTTTGCAGATATTCAATTTATATAAATTACAGTTTGATGATATCGGCTTGTAAACGCCTTCAGCCACATAAATCAATTCAATTTATATAAATTACAGTTTGATGATATCGGCTTGTAAACGCCTTCAGCCACATAAATCAATTCAATTTATATAAATTGCAGTTTGATAGCGTTTTGGTATTAATTCTGTTTCAGACAGATGCGGCTTGATTTTTAATATATTCATTTTTTTTGCAAAGGGAATAAAAATTTTCTTACATCCAGCATTTAATTTGCGCTACGTGATGGCGGGTTTGTATTATTCGTAAGGAATGACTATTTATGTTTTTTTTTGTAGTTGACGTATCGTTCTTTTGCCGCTTTAATATTTTCGGGCGTAAAGTCTGTATTTCCTATTTTGGGCATTAGTAGAAGAATCTGATTTGCGCGTTTGCTAATATAAGTTGAAGGTTTTGCAGGATTGCGTTTTCGCGGATTGGGATAACATGCTGTAATTAATGCCGATTGCCATTTGGTCATTTTTTTTGCCGAAACGTGAAAATATGTTTGTGCGGCGGCTTCTGCTCCATAAATTCCATCACCCATTTCTATAACGTTCAGATATACTTCCATTATACGTTCTTTCGACCAAAGATTTTCTATCAAAAAAGTAAAATAAACTTCCAAACTTTTCCGCAACCACGAGCGTCCTTGCCAAAGAAAAACATTTTTTGCCGTTTGCTGTGATATTGTGCTTGCTCCGCGTTGTCGCTTGCGTTTGCCTTGTTTGTATTCGTTTATTGCATCTTCAATCGCAACAAAGTCGAATCCGCTGTGTCCGAGAAAATTATTGTCTTCCGAAGCAATTGCTGCTGCTATCATGTGCGGAGAAATATCTTCAATATTTTTCCATGTTTTGTTTATTGATGCTCCGTCTATTGCGCGCGAAAGCATTAATGGCGTAATCGGCGGATTGATCCATTTGTAAGCAAATGTGAGTAATATTGAAAATAAAAATAATATCAGAATTATTTTTACTGTTATTTTTAGAATTTTCTTTACTATATGCAATATTGAAGACAAAATAATTTTATATTTTTATTTTTTCATTATATCTGCAAAATATTTATAAAATAATATTACAACTTCAATTCCTTTGGTAAAATTATCAACAGGAAAATTTTCGTTGGGCGAATGAATTGCATCTGTCGAAAGCCCAAATCCCATCATAATTGATTTTATTCCGAGAATTTGTTCAAATGTAGAAATAACCGAAATGCTTCCGCCGCTACGTACCGGAATTGGTTTTTTGCCGTAAACATCCTGCAATGCCTGGCTTGCGGCTTTATATCCGGGCGAATCGGTAGGCGCAACATAACCTTGACCGCCATGAAGATTTTTGACTTTTACTTTCACACATTTCGGCGCAATGCTTTTAAAATATTTTTCAAACATTTCTGCTATTTGTTGATGATTTTGATTGGGAACAAGTCGCATCGAAATCTTTGCATAAGCCGCAGATGGAATAACGGTTTTTGCGCCTTCGCCCGTATATCCGCCCCAAATGCCGCAAACGTCTAATGTCGGGCGAATTCCTGTGCGTTCGATTGTCGTATATCCTTCTTCGCCGCAAATATCGGCAATATCAAGTGATTTCTTATATTCTTTCAGGTTGAAAGGCGCTTTGTTCAATTCTTTACGTTCTTCTGGCGTAAGTTTAATGACATCTTTGTAAAATCCTTTAATTCTTATATGACCTTTTGAGTTTGTAAGCGAAGCTATCATTTTCGCCAAAATATTGATTGGATTTGCAACTGCTCCGCCATACAAGCCTGAATGTAAATCGCGATTGGCGCTTTTTACTTCCACTTCAAGATACGACAATCCGCGCAATCCGCATGTGATTGAAGGCGTATCTTTGTTTATCATTGATGTATCGGAAAGAATTATCACATCGGCTTGTAACAGTTGTTTGTTGTTTTCACACCATTTTGCAAGGTTCGGAGAACTTAATTCTTCTTCTCCTTCAATCAAAAATTTAACATTACACGGAAGTGTTTTTGTTTTTACTAAAAATTCAAATGCCTTAGCGTGAATAAACGATTGACCTTTATCGTCATCTGCTCCGCGTGCATATATTTTTCCATCGCGAATTTCAGGCTCAAAAGGTTTTGATTTCCACTCGTTTATCGGGTCAACAGGCATCACATCGTAATGTCCGTAAACCAAAACAGTAGGTAATTTTTTATTAATAATTTTCTCGCCGTAAACAACAGGATTACCTGCTGTTGGCATAATTTCAGCTTTATCAACGCCTGCTGCAAGAAGATTTTTTTTCCAGCATTTTGCGCATTTAAGCATATCGCTTTTATGTTCTGTAGATGAACTTATTGACGGAATACGAATCAATTCGAATAATTCATTCAAAAAGCGTGTTTCATTTTTTTTGATGTATATTTGAATGTTTTTCATTGTTTTATATTTTAATTAAAATAAAAGTTTTCGTAAAGATATATAATTTTCAGATAATTTACGGTTTTTAATAAAAATAAAAGCAAAAAAACGCCTGTTCCTTCATAATTGAATTAATGAAAGACGAATAAATTCAGACATTTATCATCGTTAATGCCCTAATATTAAATGTAAGGAATTTAATGTTTGACGATTTGGCTGTTTGATTTGTAAAAGATTTCAATATGCGAGCAGATTTCTGTCGATTTTTAAAACCTGAATTTATATTTTTAGACGAGATTATTAATTACGTCAATTATCTTAAATTCAATCGGATACAAGGTGTTTTCTGCTAAATTAACAATTTTGTTTATATTTTTTTCTAAATACACAAAAAGCAAGTAATAACGTACAAATCTGGCTTTTTACGGAGCGTTTCTGCCAAAAATTAAATATTATTTAGTCGCTCCTTACAAACTGTGAAAATAGTCGCTCCTTACGAATAAAAAAAGGACAAAGCTAAAACATTAAAAAATTCGGACAATTATTTCTTTATGTTAATTTGTCTTGACACAAAAGAAGATAAAGAAACAGGTTCATATTTTGCCGAATTTTTGCCTGTATCTATATAAAACTCGGTATT
>JAITLJ010000046.1 GCA_031277925.1 Prevotellaceae bacterium
AATACCGAGTTTTATATAGATACAGGCAAAAATTCGGCAAAATATGAACCTGTTTCTTTATCTTCTTTTGTGTCAAGACAAATTAACATAAAGAAATAATTGTCCGAATTTTTTAATGTATTAACTTTGTCTTTTTTTATTCGTAAGGAGCGACTAATTATTGATGAACAGTTACATGCCTTATTACAAATTGCATATTGTTCACAGGTATGATTTTTTTTGAAAATTATTATTTGCAAATTTATACCGCATGAAGAAGTATAACATTGTAATTTAATGAAATATGCCTGTTTTAAGTTCGTTTATACATTTTTCCAAACTTGTTTTCCAATGCAGAATCTCTATGTCGTAGTCGGTTTTTATTTTTTCTTTGCTTAATAAACTGTATTTAGGACGTTGTGCGCACGTCGGATATTCGAGTGTTGAAACAGGCTCGACCACGCAGTTTTTATTGCCAAGTTTCATAATTTCTTTTGCAAAATCATACCACGAACATTGCCCGTCATTCGAAAAATGATAAATGCCCGCTTTCAGATTTTGAGGATTTTCGATGATTTTGTCAATAATTTTCAATATCGCATTAGCCAAATCTTCGGCATACGTAGGCGAGCCTGTCTGGTCGGCGACAACTCTGACCTTTTGTTTTTCAGAGCCTGATCGCAACATCGTTTTTACAAAATTGCTGCCAAATGTCGAATATAACCATGATGTACGAATAATTATTGAGTTATGATAAGCCAAGGCGTTTTGTTCGCCGAATAATTTTGTTTTTCCGTATGCCGAAACGGGATTTGTTAAATCATTTTCCAGATAAGGCGAAGGTTTTTTTCCATCAAAAACATAATCGGTAGAAATATGGAAAAATACTGTATTGCAAATTCTACACGATTCTGCCAAATTGGCAACGGCATTTGCATTAATAAGCATGGCTTTTGCATAATCCGACTCGGCATTATCAACAGCGGTATATGCTGCACAATTTATCAAAAAATCAGGTTGTTGTTTTATAATAAACGCCTTAACCGAATTTATATCGGTAATGTCAAGTTCTTCATAATCGGTAAAAATATATTGAAACGAATGATTTTTTGCCGAAATTTTTTGTATTTCATTGCCTAATTGTCCTTTAGCTCCGGTAACAAGTATTTTCATTTTCTGTATTTTTAACAAAAATACAAAATTTGTTCGGAACAAACACCCATGTACTGCAAAAATTCAAATATGCAGTTTCAATATATGAACAATTTCGCATTTTGTTATACCAAAACGGTATCAAAACAGACTAAAAAAATAATGATATTTTGCTGATATTCAATTTGTGTAAATTACAGTTTGATGCCGTTTGGGTATAACATTGCGAACTGCTTCACTGCACAATTTGTAATTTAAAGATTTCAAAATTTAAATTACAATGACGGCGAAGATGAATATATTTGTAAATAGCAACCATTTATTTGCTTATTAGTTGTATCCGTTTGGATTTTGCATTTGCCAGCGCCACGTATCACGACACATATCTTCCAATGTTTTTTGAGTTTTCCATTTCAACAGCAATGCAGCTTTTGAAACATCTGCATAATATTCGGCAAGATCGCCGGCGCGCCGTCCGACTATTTGATATGGAATTTTAATCTTGTTAGCCTTTTCAAAAGTTTTCACAATCTCCAAAACGCTGCATCCGATTCCTGTGCCGAGGTTTATTGCTTCTGCGCCTTTGTGTCTTTTTGCATATTCAAGAGCTGCAACGTGCCCTTTTGCCAAATCTGTAACATGAATGTAATCGCGAACGCCGGTACCGTCTTTCGTAGGATAATCATTACCGAAGATTTTTAATTCGACGAGTTTTCCGACTGCAACTTGTGAAATGTAAGGAAATAAATTATTTGGTATTCCATTGGGATTTTCGCCTGTCTTTCCGCTTGGATGCGCTCCGACAGGATTAAAATATCTCAACAAAACAACAGAAAAATCTTGATTTACAGCAGCAACATCTTTCAGAATTTGCTCGATAAACAACTTTGTCCATGCATAAGGATTTGAACAATGTCCTGTCGGCATGGTTTCAATATATGGAATGTTATTAATCTCGCCGTAAACCGTTGCCGATGAACTGAAAATCAATTTATTTACATTATGTTTTTCCATTATTTCGAGCAGGGCAAGAGTTGAATCAATATTGTTTCTGTAATATTTTACGGGAATCTTAACCGATTCGCCTACTGCTTTCAAACCTGCAAAATGTATTACAGCATCAATTTTGTGTTTGTAAAAAACCTCATCAAGTTTGACAACATCTGCAACATTGATATTGTAAAAAGGAATTTTTTGTCGGCATATTTCCTCTATGCGCTTCAAAACCAAAGGATTGCTGTTTGCAAAATTATCAACAATCACAACACCGTGTCCTGCTTCGATAAATTCTATTGTTGTGTGCGAACCGATATAACCCGCACCGCCTGTAAGAAGAATATTCATAACATTTTTTTTACAAATGTACATGAAATTATCAGATTATGCACAGACAAACAAAAATGTTCGGCGAAATTTATAGAAGAAAAGAAAAAAAACTCCAAAATTTGGTTATTTTTCACGCAAAACCCAGTCTCAAAATTATGATTTTAATTGTATTTTTAACGGCAGTTTTCTATTTTTACTCTTGACATAAACCTTGATTTTAAAAAAAAGTTATACCTTTGAACCTGATATAGTAAAAAGAAATTCAGATGAAAGATGGAAAAATAATTGCAGGAATAACGCAAGGCGACATCAATGGAATATCTTACGAGGTGATATTGAAAACGTTTGAAGATAATCGTATTATTGATTTTTGCACGTCTGTTATTTATGGCTCGATAAAAATTTGGGGATTTTATCGCAATTTGTTCAAGATTGAAAATATAAATCTTAATCTTATAGTATCGCCGAAAGATGTTCGAAACAAATGCGTAAATTTCATCAATATAATGAACGACAATGCTCATGCCGAAGTCGGTCATTCTACGCCAATGGCAGGCGAAGGCTCAATCAAAGCTTTGCAAGCCGCTTTACGCGACATTCGCGAAAAAAAAATAGATGTTTTGGTTACAGCACCAATCAATAAATATAATGTACAGGTTCCAGGGAAAAGTTTTATCGGACATACGGAGTTTTTAGCAGATGCTGTAGGCGTACAAAATTATCTGATGTTAATGGTTAACGATAATCTGAAAATCGGTATAGTAACAGGACATATTCCGCTGCAGGATGTAGCAAAATCAATTTCAAAAAAACTGATATTGCAAAAAATCGACATATTAAACGAATCGCTGAAAAAAGATTTTCTAATCACAAAACCGCGCATTGCCGTTTTGGGACTTAATCCTCATTGCGGAGATAACGGCTTAATTGGAAACGAAGAAAAAGAAATAATATTTCCTGCAATAAAAGAAGCGCAGGAAAAAACCATTTTAGCATTTGGACCTTATTCTGCCGATGGATTTTTAAGTTCCGAAACATCAAAAAAATTTGATGGAATTTTGGCAATGTATCACGACCAGGGTATGATAGCATTTAAATCGCGCGCATTCGATACAGGCGTTAACTATACGGCAGGTTTACCTTTTGTTCGTACATCGCCTGCGCACGGCACGGCTTATGAAATTTCAGGACAGGGAATAGCAAATGCCGATTCGTTTCGAGCCGCACTGTACATGGCTTGCGATATTTTCAAAAACCGTAAACGCTACAGCGAAATGAATGCAGATCCTTTGAAAATAGATATATCAACTACAAATAAACATAATGGACACGACGACATTACTGTCATTCCAAACGATGACGAATAGCAGCGCAAGTAAACCTATAAATTCGGGTAATAATGACTGAAATTACTGTTTATACAGATGGAGCGGCGCGAGGAAATCCGGGAAACGGAGGATACGGCATTATTATGATTTCGGGAAAATATCGCAAGGAAATTTCACAGGGATTTGCTTATACTACCAATAACAGAATGGAATTGCTTGCCGTGATTGTCGCTCTTGAAAATATAAAATTGAAAAATTCAAATGTAACCGTTTATAGCGATTCGAAATATGTAGTAGATGCCATAAATGCAGGCTGGCTAAACTCATGGGAAAACATGCATTTTAAAAACAAAAAAAATCCGGATTTGTGGATGAGATTTTTAAAAGTTTACAAACAGCACAATATAAAATTTGTCTGGGTTGAAGGACATGCAGGAAATCTACTTAACGAACTATGCGACAAAATGGCTGTTGAAGCATCAATGCAAACAAATCTGCAGGAAGATAAAGGATACATGCAAAGCATTGAAGACAATACGCTATTGTGAAGATTTTTTATGTTTTTCATGAATCGAAACCTTTGCAAGGCAAAAGTGTTGATAACATGTTAATATTTAGGCGATTATAATTTGTTTATGTGGAATATTTCATGTATCTTTGCATCATGTTTAATAAAAAAAGACAACAAATGGGTTTTAGTGACGGTTAC
>JAITLJ010000060.1 GCA_031277925.1 Prevotellaceae bacterium
TTCCGTCGAACGCAGAGAGACATTATTCTGTTAGCAATCGAGCCGTTTAGCGGGTCGCCGAGAAGGCTAAGCCTTGATTTTTTGCTTCTTTTGTATCAAGACAAAAGAAGATAAAGAAAAAAGTTCATATTTTGCCGAATTTTTGCCTGTATCTATATAGTCGCTCCTTAAAAAGGGTCGAAACGGTTTATTATTAATAAGTTATAGGCGTAAATTATCGAATAAAAATACCGAGTTTTATATAGATATAGGCTAAAATTCGGCAAAATATGCATGTATGAATATTTTTTTCTTTTATCTTCTTTGTGTCAAGACAAATTATAACAAAAAAAAATAATTGTCCGAAATTTTTAATGTATTAGCATTGGCTTTTTTTTATTCGTAAGGAGCGACTGTTTATTTTTTTGTTTGCATTATTAAACGGACTTTTGTGCCGCAATTTCGTAAATAGCCCTGGCATCAGCCATATCTAATTTGCGAAAATTACCTAAAGTTCCGCCCGAATTAATTTGCAAGGTATGAACGAGACAGTCAATATCTTCTTTTTTTGCTCCTAACTGTTCAAAATTTACCGGAAGTCCAATAGAAGAAAAAAAGTTCTTCAAAGCAAAGATACCTTTCAAAGCGATTTCTTTTTTGTCGCCTGTATTTTCAATTCCCCATACGCGAACGGCAAACTGTACAAAGCGATCTATTCCTGAAGTATATACGTATTGCATCCATGCGGGAAACATAACGGCTAATCCTGCACCATGCGCCACACCGTACAAAGCGGACAATTCGTGTTCCAAGCCGTGCGAAGCCCAGTCTTCTTCTCTTCCGACTCCGCAAACGCCATTGTGTGCAAGCGTTCCTGCCCACATGATATTGGCACGGGCATTGTAGTTGCGTGGTTCTTTGAATACAATGGCTGCTTCATGAATTATGGCTAACAGAATGGCTTCGCACAAGCGGTCGGATGTTTCTACGCCGGGCGTTTGTGTAAAGTAACGTTCCATCACATGAGCCATCATGTCGGCAATTCCATAAGCGGTTTGGTTTGCCGGCAAGGTATAGGTTAATTCCGGATCCATAATGGCAAACAGAGGGCGCAGGTTTTGATTTCCTCTTGAGCCGCGTTTCAACATACCTTCGGTTTTTGTAATAACCATATTGGGCGACCCTTCGCTGCCGGCAGCAGGAATGGTTAATATCGTTCCAACCGGCAATGGTTGATTTACCGTAACCGAGCCTTCAAAGAAATCCCAAAAGTCGCCGGAATATGTCGCTCCGGCAGCAATGGCTTTAGCAGAATCAATAACGCTTCCTCCGCCTGCTGCTAAAATGAAGTTGACATTTTCTTTTCGACACAACTCAATTCCTTCATAGACCAAAGTATCTACCGGATTGGGCTGTACGCCGCCCAATTTGACATATTCAATACATTCGCTTTGCAAATAATGCTCAATATCGGCTAATAAACCGCTTTTTACAGCCGATTGTCCGCCGTAGTGAATTAAAACTTTTGTGCCATTGTATTTTGCTACTAAGGTAGCGACATTTTTTACTGTGTCCTTTCCGAAAACGAATTCCGTAGGACTCCAAAATTTGAAATTATTCATTTATATACTGTTTTTTTTGTTTGCTAATATTTATTCTAAATTTTATTGTAAGCATAATTGCCAAAATTATACATCAACTTACCGATTGAATTTAACAAAATATTGTTAATAATTAAATGTCAGTCAGATTGTTGGTTGAAATTTATTTTGCAGATTTGTGATTATTAACAAGACTAAAAAATAAAGCGCTGAACAAAACAAATGTTCCAATCAGCCTGACCGAAAACAGTACAAAGTTATAGAAAATATTTTAGAACAACAACTAAGAATTTGGAAACAATTTTTATTCGTTTGTGCCTAATATCGTAAATTTCATGTACTTTTGCGGTTGATTGTGAATTTTTCATATCCTTTATAATCTTTAATAATTATCTGTAAAGATATGAAATTTCAAGGTTTTAAAAAACTAAATATTTTATAATGTGTTGATAATACAATAATTACATGAATAATATATATTTTTGTCATGTAATAAAATAAATTATATAAAATTTACATGCAACTGTTTTTTCGCAAATTCGGCAATATCGGCGCCAATATTATCATTCTGCACGGACTGTACGGCTGTTCTGACAATTGGGTGAGCATTGCCAAAAATCTTTCGCAGGCAAATCAGGTTTTTGCCGTAGATTTAAGAAATCACGGACGCTCGCCTCATAGCGCCGAACATTCGTACGAAGCAATGTGCAGCGACTTGATTGAATTTATCGAATATCATAAAATTCAAAAGCCCGTTATCATCGGTCATTCAATCGGTGGACGATGTGCAGCCTTATTTGCAAAGCAATTTCCCGATTGTCCGTTAAAAATAATAATTGTAGACATTTCTCCTTTCGACTGTGAAAATCAAGCGGAAATATTGACATTTCATACCAATATTCTTAAAGTATTAACATCGGTAAATTTAAACGAAATACATTCGCGCTACGATGTCGCTGTGCAAATATCAAAAAAAATAACCGACAGAAAACTTCAAAATTTTCTGCTGAAAAATTTGTATCGAACGCCAAACGGCAATTTTTTATGGCGATTTAATCTGCCTGCAATATTAAATAATGTTAATAATATAATTTGCGGTTCGCTCAAAAAAGGCGAAAACATCAATATCCAAATTCCAAGTTTATTTATCGCAGGCGAAAAATCAAATTATATTGTAACTTCTGATATTAAGATAATTACAAGCGCATTTTTTAACACAAAAATAGAAATCATTCCTGAAGCCGGACATTGGATTCATGCCGAACAAAGAGAAAATCTTGTGAATTGCATACAAAAATTCATCAACAACCAGATGTAATTTAATAAAACTTATTTTATCTTTGCAGTCTGGTAATACAAATTTTTAGAATGAAAAAAACGTATATTTTTACACTGACATTGTTTTTAATATTGTCATCTTGCGGCGGAGACGGATCAAAGAATATTGAAAAAACAACAATAGATTCAACAAGCAGTAACATTTCTGTTTTGGAAGCAGAAAAAGGCGATATTGTTTTTGTTCGCATAGATTCTATTATAAACAATTTTGATATGTATCACGATTTAAAAAAGATTTATGAAGACGATGTAACAAAGGCTGATACTGATTTGCGAACAAAAGCCAGCGCCTTTGAAAAAGACGTTAATGAATTTCGCGAAAAAAGCGAAAAAGGCTTGATAACCCGTTCGCAAGCCGAACAGGAACAGGGAAGATTAATTCAACGTCAGCAGCGTTTGGAAGAAGAACAAAATAAAATCAGAAACGAATTGGATGAAAAACAAATAGTTTGGATGAATCAAATACAAAATGCCATAATGGTATATGTAAAAAAATACAATGAAGAAAAAGGATACAGCATGATTATAAGCACTTCCGGAAATTCAACGGTTTTATACGGGAATCCTGGATTAGACATAACCGGCGATATTATTAAAGGTATTAATGAAGAATATATAAAAAGCAGATAATGTGTTTTCATAATGTTTAGTTTTTTAAGTTAAACGAGGATGCAACCGAATTTTATTCGGTTGTGTCTTTTTAAACCATTCACATAATTGTATTGCCGTACAAACTATAATTTATATCCGAAAAATTTACCGGCTTTATTAAAAAAACTGAATTGGTACATTAATTTATTGCGCTTTTATGTCATTTTAATTCCGGCAACAAGTCATTATAGGCGCATCAATACCGATTCAATTATTTTTGGATAGTATTCGTATTCTAAAGCATGAACTTTTTGAGCAAGCGATTCAGGCGTGTCGGCATTTAAAACATCACATTTAGCCTGAAAAATAATATCGCCATCATCATAATTTTTGTTTACATAATGAATGGTAATTCCCGATTCGTTTTTGCCATCGGCAATTACCGCTTTGTGAACATTATTGCCATACATTCCTTTGCCTCCATAGTTTGGCAACAGGGCAGGATGAATATTAATTATTCTATTATTATATAAATGTATGATGCTTTCGGGAACAAGCCACAAAAATCCTGCTAAAACAATCAAGTCAATCTCATCGCACAACAATTTGTCAATTATTTTGTTCGACCTGTAAAAATCATCTTTTGAAAAGATAAGAGAAGCAACGCCTAAATTGCTTGCGCGCCTTAGCACATAAGCGTTTGGGATATTACAAAATAATATTTTTACCTTCCCGTTCTCATTATTTTCGAAATATTTTATAATATTTTCGGCATTAGTTCCGGAACCGGAAGCAAAAACAGCAATATTTTTAATTTTTAACATATTTATTTTCAGCATTTTAGTTTAAAAAAGTTTCTATTTAAAAAATAATACTTATATTTGCAGGCTGAAATTGCAGCAAAGCATCGTATAAGAAGTTTACAAAACAACATGCAATTTTAATAGAAAATTTTGAAATAACACATATATTATTAAACTAAATTATTAACTAAAACAAAAAGTTATGGCAGAAGAAATTGTATCTAAGGTAACAGCAATCATCGTTGACAAATTAAGCGTTGACGAAAAACAAGTAACACCTACAGCAAGTTTTACAAATGATCTTGGTGCAGATTCACTTGATACTGTTGAATTAATTATGGAATTTGAAAAAGAATTTGGGGTGCAGATTCCTGATGAAGATGCAGAGAATATCAGAACGGTAGGCGATGCTATTGCTTACATTAAACAAAAAAGTCAAAAAGATTAATTTGTAGAAAATTAGATTTGTTTCAGAAAAGTAAATTTTGATAGAACTTATGGAATTAAAACGAGTTGTAATAACAGGTATAGGAACAATAAACCCACTGGGAAACAATGTTAGTGATTTTTTTGGCAATCTCATAGATGGAGTAAGTGGTGCCAATTTGATAACTTATTTTGATACAACCAATTTCAAAACAAAATTTGCTTGTGAAGTAAAAAATTACAATCCCGCCGACTATTTCGACCGCAAAGAGGTTCGCAAACACGATTTATATTCGCAATTTGGCATGATAGCCGCCGATCAGGCAATTGAAGATGCTGGAATAAGCAAAGAATCGGCAGACCCTTTCAGAATCGGAGTTGTTTGGGCGTCAGGTATCGGAGGTATTCGTACTTTTTTTGATGAAGTAAAGGGCTTTATTGAGGGCGGCGGCATCCCTCGCTTTAGCCCTTTTTTTGTTCCTAAAATGATTGCTGATATTTGTGCCGGTTACATATCTATAAAACATGGATTTTGCGGACCAAATTATGCAACCGTTTCGGCATGTGCATCATCAACGCATGCGCTTATCGAAGCGATGAACCACATTCGCCGCGGAAGAGCCATTATAATGGTTGCCGGCGGTTCAGAATCAGCTATCAATGAAGCAGGAGTTGGAGGATTTAACGCAATGCAGGCTTTGTCGGTAAATAATGATAATTACCGTACAGCATCACGCCCTTTCGACAAAAAACGCGATGGTTTTGTAATCGGCGAAGGAGCAGCCGGTCTTATTCTCGAAGAATATGAACACGCAAAAGCACGCGGAGCCAAAATATATGCCGAAGTTATGGGCGGCGGAATGTCAGCCGATGCATATCACCTTACAGCGCCGCATCCCGAAGGACTTGGCGCAGCAAGCGTGATGCAAACAGCGCTTGACGATGCAAACCTTAAAACATCAGATATTGATTATATTAATGTACACGGAACCTCAACGCCGCTTGGAGATATTGCCGAATTGAAAGCAATACAAAAAGTGTTCGGAGAAAATATTGCCAAAATTAATATAAGCTCAACAAAATCAATGACAGGACATTTACTTGGAGCAGCCGGCGCTATTGAAACTCTGGCTTGTATTTGT
>JAITLJ010000062.1 GCA_031277925.1 Prevotellaceae bacterium
CATCGTATGAAAAATTTAATCATAATTATTATCGCTTTTATGTGCCTGTCGATGACTGCAGGCGACAGCCCCGTAAAAGATTGCAAATGCAAAGACATTCCGCTTTACGGCAAAGTGAAGTTTGTTGAACATGGCGCCGATTTTATCATCAAGGAAGTTGAACATGGCGCCGACCTGCACGTTCTGGTTGTTGAGCATGGCGCTGACGAGTGCGGCAAGTGGCAGTTTGTTGAACACGGTCATGATTTTACTATTAAATTTGTTGAGCATGGTCATGATTTTACTGTTAAATTTGTTGAGCATCGTCCCGGCATGCCTTAATCTCCTTTTACTAAAAAATCGTAATCGCTGTCGCTGTCAAAGGTCAGCGAAAACGGCATTATATTAAAGTGCGTCCATTCTGTCTGGTTGAAAGTCGCCGTTGTAAAAGACAGTTTGTAAATATCAAAGAGGCTCAAATAAACGCTCGCTACCGACATTTCATCTTTAATTATTACCTCGCCGAAGTTCAATGCCTTTTCGTCCGGTAGTTTAAAAGTAATCTTGGGCGCGTATTCCTGCATAAACTGTTTGAAGTCAAATTTGTCGTATTTCTTTGCTTTTACCTTAATTTGTTTCAGCGCGTACATTTCGTTTTCGCAGTCTATTACAATAGGCGCTGCGTGTGTAAATGCCTTGATATAGCCCTTAAAAACAGTTTCGATTTTGTGTCCTTCGTAGCCGAGCTGCACCGTTATTTCATTGCCTCTGTTGATAAAATCGGTGAGCGGTTTTCCACGCCACTGCATCTTGCGCGGAACGGTAATTTTTGCCGTGTCGGTAAAGTCTTTTACCGATGTTGTAATTTCTACGCTCGAAACATAGTCGAATGTAATTATTTTATTATCTTTGCCTTCGATTAATATGTAACATTTTAAAATCAACATAATATGAAATACTTTTTATTAATATTATTTATGGCGTTCGCAAATCCGAATGATAACGGCAGTTCGCGTATTGAAGACTGCAAATGCAAAGGCAAAAAGTTATACGGGAAAGTTAGAATAGTAGATGCTTTTCCTGATTTTCGTGTCAGGATTGTCGATGCTTTTCCTGACCTTAAGGTTAGAGTTGTAGACGCGTTTCCCGATGATTGTGGCAAATGGCAATTTGTAGATGCTTTCGAAGATTTTTCGATCATGCTTGTAGATGCTTTCGAAGATTTCTCAATTAAATATGTTGATGCTTTTCCCGGCATGCCTTAACCTCCTGTTTCCTCTATCAAAAAATCATAATTAATATCGCTTGCAAATTCCAGCGTAAAGGGCATTGCATTTACATATTTTGCCGCCGTCTGGTCGAAGGTTCCTGTTTTGAACACCATTTGCTCAATGCCGAACATGTAGAAAAGAGCGCCTGCCACTTTGAGATTTGTTTTTTGACTGAGCAGCCCGATAAGCGTTTTCATTTCATCAACAGGGAAACTGTACTGTTTGTTTGTAACAATATCGCCGCTGACTGTTATGTTATAATCCTTTGCGTTTATAAATTCCTTTACCATGCCATCTCTGTTTACCACAGCCGTTTCGGCAATGGTATTCGCCTTGATTATTTTGCATTTGGCATTGATAAATTCTATCTCAAACTTTCCGCCGGCATCCTTAACAATAATATTATTGCGCGGTTCCGACAGCAAATCTTTGTAGCTGCCTCCTCTTACGCGCAAAAAATTGTCGTTGTTGTCGTCTGTGTTGTGCAACATATCATCAAAACCGACAGGAACGCCAAGCGTAGCGTTAAGCGCCGGTTTGCCCGCCTGCGGATGATGCACAAGATGCATATTGTCGAGCGTGGCGATGTGCAAGGCTCGTTTGGCAATGCCCGAAGCGATATTTATAATAATCTGTCCCATTATCCTGCTGCATAATTAACATCGTTAACAACGTCCTGCAAGGCATGCGACAGACGTTCGAGAAAGTCGCCCGCCGTTTCGGGGCTGTCTTTTGATGATTGAAAAATATTGGTGTTTTCGCCAAGCAAACTGCCTATTGTGATATAAAAATTTTTCACTCCCTTGCCGCCGGATGCGATCGTCTCCGCGCCATTTTCCAAATCATCTGTATTTGTACTTTTAGGTTTGAAAAAGTCGTCAGGAGGGAGAGGCGGACCGTCAGGTTCTGTGTTTCCTGATTCGGAAATACCATACAATAACTTAAGCATTTGCATTTTTTTCTTGCCTTTTTCTACTTTTTCCCATGCATCTTTTGCACCGGATTTACTACTCGACAGAAGCGGAGATGTAATTAAGTCCTTAGCGGCTGCATATTCGGCAATCAAATCCCTCAATTTTATAATTTCCTCACTTAATAAATTCTTAATGGGTACGTGGCCAAAATCGTCAACAATAAGGTTTCTGTCTTCATCGTATGATATGACTTCGCCAAGTCCATTCTGATATTTATGATGTCTATTGCCGACAATCCTTTCCATTTCTTTGCTTATTTCCGTCGCTCTTTTTTCAGCAAGCACTGATTGGTGATATTTTTGATAATCATCAATATCGCTGTCAACTTGTGCTTGTATTGCATCTAATTGTCTTTGATAGGCTGCTTTCCTGATTTTTTTATCATATTCGCCATTTACTTTTTCAAGTTCTTTTCGCAAATCCTCTGTTGAGGATTTTTCTAAATCGATATTTTTCAGAAAATCAGGATATTTCTGCTGCAGTTCATCAATAAGCGATTTTCTGACCTCCTGTTTGTCGTTATTTTCAATGAGTGATTCAACTAACAGATTAAGTTCTATTTTTTCTTTTGCGATTTTTTGCTCAATAGGTATTTCTACCCATTTTGTCATTGATTCGATAATTTTCGTTGTGCCTGTTATAAACGAGTCGTAAGCGGGTTTTAGCCTGTCGCCGACGGCTACTTTCAATTGAAATAACGAGTCATTAAGATTTGCAATTTTACCTTCTGTTGTTGCTGCCTGATTTGCCATCAACCCAAAATATCCTTTGGATTTCATAATTTTGGGCAAGGCATCTGCCAGTTCTTTTGTTGTAGCCAGCAATTCGCCGCTTTTTGAAACTCCCTTGCCTGTTGCTTTCACCCAGTCATCCGTTGTTATTAAAAGGTCGCGGAACATGTTCATAGCCATTCCTTTTTCGCCTGTAATAAGTTTGCTGTAAGCATTTACAGCCTGTTCCATTGGCTTACCGCTTGCTGCGGCAAGGTCGCCAAGCATGGTGACATTTTCTCTGCTGTACTTTCCGAGAGCCTGCAATCTGTTTCCGGCTTCAACAACCTGCGGCATGTCAAACGGGGTTTTCTTTGCTATGTCAAAATATTCCTGCATGCGATCACGAGCCGCATCGGTTGAACCAAGCATTGTTTTGAGAGTTACATTATAGCGTTCTATTTGCGCTGCAGCCATAACCGATTCGGTAGAGAAATCAAAAGCCTTTTTTATTCCAACCGATAAAGCTCCAATACCAATCATTCCTTTACTTATGCCCAGATTTTTTTGTAATTTGTCAAATATTCCTTCTGTTTTTTCGCCACAGGTAGAGGCTGCATCTTCAATGTCTTTTATCCTCTTTTCGGTTTCTCCAATAAGAATATTATACTTACGGACATGGTCTAATCTAAATGAATTTTCTGCCGCTTTTTTATATCGCTCAACATTTGTTTTTAATTGGGCAAGGCTTCGTGATTGACTTGCATAAGGGTCTTTATTTGCTCTGTTAAAAGCGCCATTAAAAGAGTTAACTTTTTTATTAGCATCATCCAGCCCCTTACTCAAATTACTTAAAGGTTTACCAAATTTATCAATTAATTCTATCGCTATTTGTACATCGTTTGCCGCCATATTAAATTTTATTATTACCTTTGCAAAAAACAACTATATGTTATCAATAATAACTTTCATATTATTATACGCTGCCTATCCGAAAGCAGTAACAGTCATTGTTTCTACTGTGTTTTTTGTTGAAGTATTGTTTTTTTCCATTATTTTCGAGTTAAATATCATTGTTTTAATATCTTTTTTACTGTATATCACATTCCTTATTTGTTTCTTTTCAAAAAAACGCTGTTCACGCCTTTAATCTTCCGGTTCTAACCTGCTACGCCGAGAACGCACAAAAACAATATCATTGTACGCTTCTGCAAGTTGTTTTAACGTCATTTTATCAAGAGTTTCAGGAGTATATTTCAAGTAGTAGCGAACATAGGAGCGCATTAGTCTAAAGTCGTACAGAATACCTTTTACAAGGTCGTATCGTTCGCTTGGCGACGGCTTTTTTATTGTACTAATGCTTAAAGCTCCTTTAATTCGCCATCAATTTTTTGAATAATCCCTCCAAGCCAGTCGAATAATCCCATTCTGTATTTATCGACGGTTTTTAACTCGCTGTCGCCGTCAAGCCAGCAATTATCAACAAGAGCAATGTCAAAACGAATGCTGCTGCTGCCGCTTAGTGTGCGGCAGGCATCCAATATTAGTAAATCAGGAGAACGCAAAATGCACGATTTACCATCTTTCGACGTGTACATAAAAATGCTTCCGTACTGCTTCTTGTAATTCGTTATTTCTTCTTTTGTAAATTCCATTTTTATAACATTTAAATGATTTTTAAATTGCCTTTACCACTCGATGTGCGAGCATATAAGTTCAAACGTTGTTTCGTTTTTTGTGTCGCCCTGAGCGGATGAAAGCGAATCGTCCTTAAACTGACAGTTGCGAATTACATGTCGCACGATGGTTGTAGAGCCAACAGGAATAAAGCAAACCACGATGTCAAAATTTGCGATGTCCTGCAGGCGTCTGGTGAGGCTTGCCGCGCGTATTGCTTCTACGCTGCTGCGCAGCAGCGTAACAGAACATGTCGGTTCTATATTTCCGTAGCCGCGCGATACGGGACGCTGTCCGGCGCCATAAATATTGTCTATCGTCTGTTTGTCGGCGTATTCAATTTTTGTAATTCCTGCAGAACACATATGGAAGTACATCCGAACAAATGGAGGATTTAAAAATAAAACATTCAACACAATAGAAGAAGTTGAAAAATGTTTGTGCCGAGCGGTCAACAATTTATTATCAGACAAAAAAACAGTACAATCAATTACCGGATTTAAATGGATTATGAACTCAATTAAGGAGCAATGATAGCGGTTGAGTATCAACATTTACTTGAAGCCATAGCGTACAATTTATATCGTGCGCCGGGCATTATTATAGCAAACGCAATAAAATAAGGAAATTAATGTCAAAAAGAAGCGTTTTTTGCGCAAAAAACGAAAAAAAACTCTAAAAATCGCCATAAAAACCCGTTTCAAAATCAATCCGAACAAAAAAATCAATTTTTTTCCAAAAAACCGAACTGACTGACATTT
>JAITLJ010000038.1 GCA_031277925.1 Prevotellaceae bacterium
GGCGGCGTTCCCTCAGGTCACAAGCCTAAATCGGAGTTACCGTATAGCGTCGGCTGCTCTTGACTTTTTGGTTACTTTTGTGTCAAGACAAAAGTAACATAAAGAAATAATTGTCCGAAATTTTTAATGTTTTAGCTTTGTCCTTTTTTTATTCGTAAGGAGCAACTATTTTCACAGTTTTTAATGAGCGACTATATAAATTATTGTTTGATGGCGTTTTGGTATGAATAAAAAAATACCCCTTCCAAATTTATGAAAGGAGCATTTTCTACATTAAATTTATATCAACTTAATACGTATGTTCATTTTCTTTCATTGCTTTACCTGTGATTTTATATATCAAGCGTATGCCGCTGTACATATGATTAGATAAAACCAGAGAAATGAAAACAGAAACATAAGCCATTGTTTTCAGCGTAAACAGGCTTGAACAACTGTTGGATATTGTCAATGAATTTTGCTGTAATTTTACCTGTTTATTTCGTCTAAAATTTCTTGGATTACAAGTTGACAGCCGCCGCAACCTGTGCCTGCTTCTGTTGCTTTTCCTACTTCTTCAACTGTTTTGAGATTCAGCTCTTTTATTGCTTTGATTATTTCACCGCGCGTAACATCCATGCAGTGACAAATAGTTTCGTTATTTTCCATAATAAAAATCGTTTTTTTTGTATTTTACTTTGCAAAGTTACTAAAAAAAATTGTTTATTGGCATTTCAGTTGATAGATTGTATCTATCGGGTCATTTGACATAAATACCGTATTGCCGACAACCAGAGCGTTTGCGCCCGCTTCGTAAAGTTTGGCTGCATTGTTTAAATCTATTCCGCCGTCAACTTGAATTATTGCGTTTGCATTTTTTTGTTGCAAAAGTTCTTTTGTCTGCGCTACTTTGCTGTATGTGTTGGATATAAATTTTTGCCCGCTGAATCCGGGATTTACCGACATTATCAAAATCAAGTCGGTTTCAGATATAATTTCCGAAAGCAGATTTACGGGCGTGTGCGGATTTATTGCAACGCCGGCTTTCATTCCGCACGAACGAATTTTTTGCAAAGTTCGATGCAAATGAGTACACGCTTCGTAATGAACGGTCAGATATTCTGTGCCTGCTTCGCCAAATCGTTCGATATAATTGTCGGGGTTTACAATCATTAAATGCGCATCAAGAATTTTTCGGGCATGTTTCTTAACGTATTTGATTACAGGAAATCCGAATGAAATATTAGGAACAAACACTCCATCCATTATATCCAGATGAATCCAGTCGGCTTGACTGTTATTGATTTTTTCTATTTCGGCGCCAAGATTTGCAAAGTCGGCAGCCAGTATTGATGGCGATATTATATGTTTCATATTTTATCAGTTGTTATCGTGTTTACAAAATTTGCGTATTATTGCATAAGCATCTTCAATTCCGAGCTCGCCCGATTTGCTTATGTCCATGCAGCCTTTTTCGGTATCTTTAAGATAAACCAAAACAAGCCCGCGATTAAAATACGCTTCGGCAAAATACGGATAGAGTTCTATTGCTCTGGTATAATCGTTTATTGCTTCGGGCATTTGTTGCGACAGGCAGTTCAGATTGCCTCTGTTGTAATAAGCATAAGCAAAATCGGGCATAAGTTTAAGTACATTGTTAAGGTCGTTTATTGCATCGCTGTAATTCAGTATTTTTATTTCCTGTTTAGCTTTCGCTCTGCCTGTGCCGCTGTTATCGAGAATTATTGTTTGAATACTGTTGTCGATTGATGACACAAAATCTGTCATTTCGCTGTTTATTGAGCTGCGATTAAAATACAGAAATGGATTTAAATGGTCAAATTCAATGGCTTGAGTGTAATAGTTCATTGCGCTTGTATATTGCTGTAAATGTCCTTGCAGTATGGCTTTATCAAAATAAAGTATCGAATTTTCTTTGTTCGACCTTGAAATATGTTTGGTTACCATTGAATCAAGTTTGATAATTTCGTCTGTTTTCAGATTAACTTCGGTATTGCTTATGTTTATTGCCAACAATTCGCTTGCCTGTTTTATAAATTCATCGAGTTTGGGATAAAAATACTGCTTATTCAGCGGCAATTTGCTGGTCATAACGCCGACAGCAAATTTAAACAGCGGTTTTATCGTTATATCAACCCTGCGACTTGTAAGCAGGTCTTGTGCAAAATTTTTCCTTGAAAAGTCGGCATCGAGAGCAAGCAGTTTATTGTATTGTTTGCTTGTGTCGGCAAAGTCGTCAACATAAGTGCTGTCGGCAAATTTTATGCGAAATTCGCTGATTTTTTGTTGTGCCGTTTCGTAATCTTTTTTTGCGCCGACAAGTTGCCCGATTTGTGTTTTCAAATACGAACGGTTTATATATGCATTTGCAAAATCAGGATAAAGTTCAATTGCTTTGTTTAAATCTTCAATTGCTTCCTGTTTGCGGTTTAATTCGGAAAGCACAAAGGCTCTGTTATAATAAACAAGCACATTGTTAGGATTAAATAAAATTACTTTGTTATAATCTTCCAGGGCATTATTCATGTCGCCTGTTTCGGAACGTATTAAAGCCCGATTGTAATATGTAAGCGAATTATCGGGATCTATTTCCAGAACTTTGTCCAAATCTTTAAGCGCTTCCATTATTTGTTTGGTTTCGTAATACAGCAGCGCTCGACTGAAATAACTTAAAGTATTTGTAGAATCCAGCTGCAAGGATTTGTTGAAGTCGGCAAGCGCTTTTTCATTTTCTTTTTTCATTGCGTATATTCGCGCTCTACGCGAATAAACATCCGAATCGAAGGGATTCAGCAATATGGCCTGATTATAATCTTCAAGTGCGCGCACAGTATCTTTCTGCAATAAATAACAGGTTCCGCGATTTATATAAGTATAATGTTCTTTGGGTTCGTAGCGAATATATTTATTGAAATCTTCAATTGCTCTTTGAAACTGTTGCTGCAAAAAAAATGTTATACCGCGCGAATAATATAATCCCGAAAAATTAGGTCGCAACTGAATTGCCTGTTCCAAATCGAGCAGGGCTTTGTCGTATTGT
The DNA here is from genome assembly GCA_031277925.1 of Prevotellaceae bacterium. Lineage (GTDB taxonomy): Bacteria > Bacteroidota > Bacteroidia > Bacteroidales > UBA932 > JAIRKV01. The sequence continues at coordinate 3,041 of JAITLJ010000038.1, forward strand.
CCAACCTGTCCGTATGATATTGCGCGATAATGATATGCCTGAGTAAATACAGGATTCAGTTCTATTGCTTTTGAAAAATCCATTTGCGAACCAAAAAAATCGCCAAGATTATATTTTGCTATTCCTCGAAAAAACAAAGCCTCGTACAGTGATGTATCGGCTTTGATAAGCGTATTAAATGTTTCGATAGCCTGAGCATATTTACTGTCAATCAACTGTTGTCGCCCGCGAAAAAAAAACTGTTCCTTATCGTATTGTGCATGCAAACTGCCGATAATAAAAAGAAAAGTTATAACCGCAAATGATATTCTTTTAATTTTCACTTTTGTAAATTTTAATTAAGTTCCGCACAAATATAGTTTGTAATTTTTAAATAAACGCAAAACTTAACAAAATTTGGCAAAACATTATTACAACACAATCTGACTGCGGAAATTTATTAACCGAAAATTGCGTAGAAAAGGGGCTGCATTGCCGTAAAAACAGAACAGCAATTTCAAAATTTTTATTATTAAATCATAAACAGTCAATAATAAAGCCCGAAAAGCAAAAACATATTTTTGTTTTTCACATAAAAAAATTAATTTTGTGCAAAACAAAAAGATATGAAACTGTCCAAACCGATAAAATTATTGACAGCAACAATATTACTGTTCGCTACGGTGTTTGCGGCAAGCAAAATGCCGGGCGCTGTCGAATGGTATGTTGCCAACATATATCCGCTGATTGCTGCGGCGCTTTCGTTTGTTTCGGCGCTGTTTCCGTTTTCGCTGTTTGATGTTTTTACAATAACAGCGCCGCTTGCTTTACTTACGCTCATTGTTTTAATGATTTTTAAAAAAGTAAAATGGTCGAAAGGGCTGTATATGATAGCCTGTTCAGTTTTGCTACTTGTAGCATGGTTCTACCTTGCGTGGGGATTTGCCTATTTTCGTAAAGATTTTTACGAGCGTTGCAATGTTCAAAAATCCGAATATAATGCAGAAAATTTCAGTGCGTTTGCAAAAAATTTTATTGAAGATGCAAACTCTGCACGTATTGATTTTAAAAGTATTGATAAAACTGATATAAACAGAAAGATAGAAGAGCAATACGAAAAGTTGAAAGATGTTTTGAAAATAAAATATCCTAACGGAAAGCGAAAACCCAAGCGAATGTTGTACGAATCATTACACACAAAAACAGGCATTTCGGGATATTTTGGTCCTTTTTTCAACGAAATTCATGTCAACAGTTTTGTGCTTGATTTTGAATATCCTTTTACTCTGGCTCACGAAAAAGCGCATCAGTTCGGAGTTGCAAGCGAAGCCGAATGTAATCTGTATGCATTTATTGTGTGCGCTACAAGCAACGATGCTCAACTGCGGTACAGCGCATATATTTCGACAATCGTTTACGTACTTAACAATTATTATAAAATATTCCCCGATGATTACAAAAATTTGCTTGAAGCAGTTGACAGTCAAGTTATCGAAGACGTGAAAAACATGTCCAAACACTGGCTGGATGCAAAAAATCAAACACTGTCGAACGCACACAAGGCTGTTTACAATACATATCTTAAAACAAACAACATAAATTCGGGCATACAAAACTATTCGGAAGTAGTAAATTTATTAATATCTTCATACAGCAAACTTGTGAAATGACAAAGGTTTTGCACATATCAGCAATTATATTTGCATACATGTTTTGCACCTCCTTGCAGGCGCAGACAGATACGCAATCATCGTATTTTCAGAATTATATTATTGAAAACAACGATACGCTTTACCTTATGTCGATGGATGAACTGACGGTTGTTGCAATGCCGAATTTCAAAAACAAACGCGACTGGAAAAACTATTATCGAATGGTTTACAATCTTCCCCGAGTTTATCCATACGCCAAAACAGCAAAAAACAAACTTGCCGAAATGGATATTCAATTTTCAAAAATCAATAACAGGCGACAGCGCAAGGAATATATAAAGGAAGTTGAAAAAGAAATGACAAACCAGTATAAATCGGCGCTGAAAAAACTGACCATATCACAGGGAAAAATGCTGATAAAACTTATAAATCGCGAAACCGAAACAACCGTTTATCAAATTGTAAAAGAAATGAAAGGCGGATTTTCGGCTTTTTTCTGGCAGAGCCTTGCAGGGCTTTTCGGGGCAAGCCTGAAATACAAATACGACAAAAACGGAGACGATGCAATACTCGAAAAACTTGTAAACATATACGAGTTTGGCGATTATGACGAACTTTACATGAAAGTTTTCGGAATGGGAATAGAAGAACACACAAAAATGCTGCAAAAAAATCGAAAAAAGAAACAGTCAAAAGCAAAAAATTAACCTGCCAGCCGACCAAAAAATATTGCACAAAACATCAATATTTTTCGTGAATACTCTTAAAACCATCGCCTATGACTTCGTTGGCATCAATCACGGTAACAAACGCCGCAGGATCTATCTTGCGAATGTATTTGCGCACCGTGGCAACTTCACGAATACTTATATTGGTAAAAATTATCTTTTTTTCGCTGCCCGAAAAGGCACCCTGCGCGCTGATAAGCGTTGCGCCGCGTTCCATATCATCAATAATTTTCCGCGAAATATCTTCATATCTGTCGGATATTATAAGCACCGTTTGCGTAGGATTGAAACCTTTCACAATTTTATCGGCAATCGTGCTGCTCACGTAAATCACCGTCCACGAATAGAGCGGAACTGTCCAGTCGCTGAACACAATCAGCGCTACAAGAACAATCACCGAATCGACTATCATAAGCGCAGAGCCTATCGACAGGTGTGTATATCGTTTTATTATTGTTGCAATAATATCCGAACCCCCCGAAGTCGCCTTCGTTTTGAAAATTATTCCAAGTCCTACTCCTATTATCACCCCTCCAAAAACCGCCTGCACAAAAAATGTAGAAGGATCGGCAATCAGCGGGTCGTAGCGATAAAAATACTCCATCACCGAAATCGAAACCGACAGCGAAATTATGCCTGCCAGCGTTTTGGCTCCGAATTTAGGTCCCAATACCAGCGTTCCAAGCAGCAGCAAGGGCAAATCGAGGCAAATGCCCGACAGCCCGATAGGAAAATTAAAATGATGATGTAAAATTATTGCTATGCCGTAAACTCCTCCCGGAGCAAGTTTGAGCGGAGAAACAAATACAACAAATCCAACTGCCATTATAAACGAGCCTGCGATTATCAAAATGTACGACGTTAAATCTTCTTTTTTTAAACTGAATTTTACCATATCTTACCAATTACCTTTTTAGTGTTTATGTTTACTGTTAATATTTATCTGTTATTATTTTTTGGCTCTGTCGCTATCCACAGAGGCTTTGTCAACAGCCACGAAGGCTTTGTCAACAGCCACGAAGGCTTTGTCAACAGCCACGAAGGCTTTGTCAACAGCCACGAAGACGCTGTCAACAGCCACGAAGACGCTGTCAACAGCCACAGAGGCTTTGTCAACAGCCACAAAGACGCCGTCAACAGCCACAAAGGCGCTGTCAACAGCCACAAAGACGCTGTCAACAGCCACAAAGACGCCGTCATTAACGTCAAAAAGTTGAGCGAAGGCGCCAGTGTCATTGTGCTGCGGCACAAGATTTTTTGGCTGCCTGCATTTGCAAAATCTGAACAATTGTATTTGGCGGTGGCGTTTACGCTGCCTGCGGCTGGTGTCTGGCGGCTGTCTGTGCGCATGCGGGTTTTAATGTATGCGCATGCCGGCAAAATATTTGAAATCGCCGAAAAATCAGCGGCTTTTTTATCGGCTGTTTTATTGTTTGCATACATTTTCACTGTTTATTGCGTTTTAATTATTCTGAAATTTGTTACAAAATTAAGAATATTTCTTTTGTCGGACAAATTTTCTAAAATTTTTGCTGTGTTTTTCAGATGCAGGGCATTTTTTCAACTTATTTTCGGTATATATTTTGTGTTTTAATACAAAATTAATACATTTGTCCAAAATATCTTAAAATAAAATAATAAAATGAAATCAAATATTATTAAACAAATCATGTTTACAGCATGTATATCTTTTTGTTCTGTTGCTTTTATTTCGTGCGACGAGAACGAATCTGTTTCAAAATCTTATGTTAACAGCTGGATTTTGGAAAATATGAAAGCCTATTATTACTGGAACACTTACATACCGTCGAATCCCGACATGGAACAGTATCCCGACAACTTTTTTTACTCGCTTCTTTACAGATATCAGCAAATTGACGGCGACCGTTTTTCGTGGATACAGGAAAATTATGTTGACCTGCTCGAAAGCCTGAGCGGCGTAAGTTCGGGCGATTTGGGATTTGAATACACGCTTATCAGATACGATGATTCCAATGTTTTTGGCGAAGTGCTTTACGTGAAGCCCGGCACCGGCGCCGAAGCTCAGGGCGTAAAACGCGGAAATGCATTTCGTACAATCGATGGAACGCAAATGACAGTTAGCAACTATTCGGCGCTGCTGCAAAAATCGTCAATGCGCATAACATTTGCCGACCCTTCGCTTGCGGGCAATTTAATAAGTTTTGAAAACGAAAGAGATATTACGATTACTAAAACCAGATATGCCGAAAATCCCATTTTTGTCGATTCGATTTATTTCATACACGGTAAAAAAATCGGCTATCTGGTTTATAATTTTTTTGCAGGCGACAGCGGCGATGATTCAAAAACATACGACAAGCAACTTAATACAGTATTCGGCAAGTTCAAATCGGCAGGAGTAGATAATGTTATTGTAGATTTGCGCTACAATTCGGGCGGCTCAACCATTTCGGCAATGCATTTGGCAAGCATGCTCGCAAGCCCGCTGAATACAAACGATGTATTCTACAAACTGATATTCAACAACAATTTGACCGACGAAAACGTCGACGTAAATTTTTCATCAAAAATACGCGAAACAGAGGTAAATATCAACAATATCGGCGACAACTTGCAGAAAGTATGCTTCATTACATCGCAATGGTCGGCATCGGCAAGCGAAATGGTTATACTCGGGCTTCAACCGTTTATGAACAGCAAAATAATAATAGCAGGCGACACAACAGTAGGCAAATCGTATGCATCCGTAAGTTTTTACGAAGAAAACAATCCGCAAAACAAATGGGGCATGCAGCCACTTGTAGCAAAATATACCAACGGCAACGGCGACCTTGTACCTGCCACAGGATTTATTCCAAATCATTTTATAAAAGAAACATTCATAATACCCAAGAAAGCGCTTGGCGATATAAACGAAGCGCTGCTGAATGCCGCTCTGTCTGAAATAACAGGCCAGCCCGTAAGCGACAAGACGCAAAGGCAGTGGCAACCATCGGTAAAAGTAATAGACGCTTCGGTCAATAAAAAAGCATACAGCAACCACGCAGTTTTGGAAAAAATAAAATAAACAGGCATTTCCATGAACGATAAAAAAGTTGTAATAATTCCCACTTATAACGAAAAAGAAAATATCGAAGCCATTATCCGTAAAGTCTTTTCGCTCGAAGGCGATTTCAATATATTAACAGTAGACGATGGCTCGCCCGATGGCACCGCCAATATTGTAAAACAATTACAAAATGAATTCCCCGACAGGCTCAACCTTACAGAACGCAGCGGCAAACTCGGCTTGGGTACGGCATACATAAGCGGTTTTGAATGGTGCCTGCAAAATAATGCCGATTATATTTTTGAAATGGACGCCGACTTTTCGCATAATCCCGACGACCTTATACGGCTTTACAAAGCCTGCAAAAACGGCGCAGACGTTGCCGTAGGCTCGCGCTACCTTACAGGAATGAACGTTGTAGACTGGCCGTTCAGCCGATTGCTGATGTCGTATTCGGCGTCCAAATACGTACGCATCGTTACAAAAATGAAAGTAAAAGACAGTACAGCCGGATTTGTTGGCTACCGTAAAAAAGTTTTAGAAACAATCAACCTCAACAAAATCCGCATGAAAGGTTACGGATTTCAAATAGAAATGAAATATACTGCCAGCAAACTCGGATTCAAAATTGAAGAAGTTCCCATAATTTTTATCGACAGAAAATTGGGAACATCCAAAATGAACAGCTCCATTTTCGGCGAAGCAATGTGGGGCGTATTAAAACTGCGATTCAGAAATATCAAAAAACAGCACAGAAAGCCGTGAATTTCATCCAGTAAAAACAACTTCATAAACAGAATGAAAACTTTTATAAAAAACGCAACAGTCGTCAACGAAGGCCAGTCGTTCAAAGGAAGCATTTTGATTGTTGACGGTATTATAAAATTCATTTTCACCGATTCCGCATTTATTGAAAATATCGATGCTGACGAAATCATAGATGCCTCCGGTTTAATTTTGATGCCGGGAGTAATCGACGAACACGTTCACTTTCGCGATCCCGGATTAACGCACAAAGCCGACCTGCATTCCGAAACCGCCGCCGCCGCAGCAGGCGGCGTTACTTCGTTTATGGACATGCCAAACACAGTTCCCGCCGCCACAACCATCAACGAACTCGAAAAAAAATATGAAGAAGCAAAAGAAAAATCGTTGATAAATTATTCGTTTTATCTTGGCGCAACAAATCAAAATCTGAATGAAATAAAAAAAACAGATGCCGAAAATATTTGCGGCATTAAAATCTTCATGGGCTCTTCTACAGGCAACATGCTTGTGGATAACGAAAAAAACATCGAAAAAATCTTTGAACAGTCGCCCGCACCGATTGCCGTACATTGCGAAAACGAAGCAATAATCAAAAACAATATTGCATATTTCAAAAACAAATTCGGCGATAAAATACCATTTGAATATCATAATAAAATACGCAGCAGCGAAGCCTGCATCACATCAACACAACATGCCATCAGACTTGCCGAAAAATACAAATCGCGATTACATGTTTTGCACATATCCACAGCAGAAGAAACAGAAATGCTTGCAGCATGCGCCGCAAACAAACGCATATCTTCGGAAACATGCCCGCATTACCTCTGGTTCTGCAACGATGATTATAAAACGCTGAAAGGATTTGTAAAATGCAATCCTTCAATAAAAACGCAAGCCGACAGAAATGCATTGCAACATGCACTATCGCATGGAATTATAAACACAGTGGCAAGCGACCACGCTCCTCACCTGATCGCCGAAAAGCGCAGCAGTTATTTAAACTGTCCATCAGGCTTGCCTTCCGTTCAACATTCATTGAATATAATGCTGGAACTTGTTGACAAAAACATATTAACAATCGAAAAAGTGGTTGAATGCATGTGTCATAATCCAGCGCGAATTTTTTCGATTAAAAATCGCGGATTCATACGCGAAAACTGCAAAGCCGATATAATTCTTGTAAAACCAAATACAAAATGGCAAGCCGACAGGTCGAACATTCTATACAAATGCGCATGGACGCCGTTTGAAAATATTACTTTCAACTATAAAATAACACATACCTTTGTAAACGGAAATCTGGTTTACAGTAATGGCAAAATTTATGAAAACTCAAAAGGCGAACGACTGACTTTTGAAAGAAATCAATAACACTTATGGGACGAAAATTACAAAACAGCGAACTGAACAGATTAACGGTAGAAGAGTTTAAATTGGCGGCAAAATTGCCGATAATTGTTGTACTTGATAATGTTCGCAGCCAGCATAATATCGGCGCAGCCTTTCGCACAGGCGATGCATTCATAATAGAAAGTATTTTTTTGTGCGGCATTTCGTCAACGCCGCCCAATGCCGAAATTCACAAATCGGCTCTTGGCGCCGAAGATTCTGTTGACTGGCGCTATTTTGCAAATACTGTTGATGCCATAACTCTGCTTAAACACAACAAATATAAAATTATTTCGATAGAACAAGCCGAAAACAGCATTATGCTTAATAAATTTTTACCGGACCAAAACGAGAAATACGCCTTTGTTTTCGGCAACGAAGTACGCGGCGTTTCGCAATCTGTTGTAGATGCAAGCGATTTGTGTATTGAAATTCCTCAGGATGGCACAAAACATTCGCTTAATATATCTGTATGTATTGGCGTTGTACTTTGGGAATTTTATAAAAATCTCCACTGAATTTCAGGTTAATAACAATAAAATCAAAAAAATCATCGCCACCAGTAAATTCGGCAGCGATGACTTCAACAAAAATAAAAATTCTTAAAGATTAGTTGTCCAAAGCATCTATTGCATCTTGAATAGCCTGTTCTGTGGTTTTAACCATGTCCAAAGTTACATTCAAATTTGCGGTTATTGTTACATCTTCCTGTTTGGCAAGATAAAATTCGCCTTCTTTTATAGTAAATGCAAGTAGTGTTCCTGTTTTCCCGAGAGGCATTGAATCATCATAACTTTTAACTCCGTTTTCGCCGTTTGGAGTATATAAGGATGCAACAACCAAATCGCCATAACCATGGAAAAAAACGCATGTGGAACCTGTTTCGCCCTGAAAAGATGCCAGATTTACAGGATTGCCTGTTAATGTAACAAATAAGGTTGTCTTCGAATATGAATAGTCCCAGTAAATATCACAGTTAAACCAGCCTAATTTGCCGAGTTTGAAAGGAAAATATCCATCTGTTGCTATTATCTCTCCTATTTGTCCACCGATTTCATCAGGCACAACAGCATCATCCGAAAGGTCTGTCCACGCAAATTTATTTCTGTCGGCGCCTGCAGTATCAGCGCCTTCCCATATTAGCGTCCAATCTCTGTCTAAATCTACCTGCGGCATTTCAACAATAATATTTTTAAGCATATTTTTATCAACGTTTGTTTCGCCCTGTTTTGCATTTATAAAAATAAAACCATCCGATTTAAGTATTTCTCCGTTGATGAGATTGGTATTTGCACCGGAATAAACAATTTTGCTTGGTTTTCGACATTCTATAACTTCGAGCGTGAAACTTCCCGTAATCGGGGTACCTCCAATGGCAAACGTGCCATCGTCAACAGTAATTTTAACGCCGTCTTCAAGAGTCAGCGTTTTTGGCAATTCGGCTGTGTTAAGTGGAAAGGTTTGTAATAACTGTTCCGCCGAATTGCTGAAAAATTCTTTAACATTGTAGTTCTTGTCCACAGGATCAGGAACGTTGTTGTCATCGTTTTTGCAACTTGCAAAAAACATACTTGCCGCTAAAAAGGCTAAAAAAAAATTTTTTTTCATAAAATGGGTCCTCCATTTAAAAATTAATAATACCATAAATTAAATAAGTCCCCCTTAACTTTCCAATTCTCTTGTACCTTCTGAAATTTCCACAACAATTATATTAATATACAAAAACAGTGCCAAAATATTTAGTTTAACAATATTATTTTAAAATGGTTTAATAATCTGCACAGGCTATTTTGTTTTATTTTTATATGCATTTTGGCTGTCAGCATTATTAAACGCATGGTTGCCGCTATGATTATTGCAAAAAATGCCGTGTTAAAGTGTTGAGGCAAAAAACATTGTCCGCATAAAACTGTCAGGTTGCAGATAATACAAATTAAAATGATATAAAAATTGCTTTTTTCGAGTTTGAAAAATACGTACAGGTACAACGGATTGAGCCAAAGTATATTCAGATTGTTGCGCACAGGATAATGCAGCGAAAATATCCACATCAGTAAAATTATAAGAGATAAAATCGCCAATATTGCAAAAAAGGTTCTGTCGAATATTTTCAGATTGATTTTTCTGTTTTTCAGCAAATAGCGAAATTCCAAAAGACTTAATAAAATAATTATTGCCATAAAAGCAAAAAACGCCAGAATGGGCGAAAGTGGCTTTGATATTGAAATTTTATGCGCCTGATAAAGAACTTCCACAGGCGAAGCAAATTTTATTCCGTTGATTGTTGCCGTATCAACATTTTTCAATAATTCGTTTGGAAGAAACATGTAGTCGGCATTAGTTGCGCGCATATCTGTCGGCATTCCGAGCAAAATATCTATTCCGAATTTACTCCATTGCATTTTTTCGAGATACGGACAAATCAACTCTCTGAATGTTTTGTTTCCTGTTGTGTTTTGATTATGAAATTTTAATTTTTCGCCAATCGCTTTCTGAAATGCATCGCGGATGCGCGTGGAGCAATTATCTTTGAAAAAATCATAACGATAATTACGGTTTTGCGGCTCATAATTTTCAATCAGCAACGAAAAAAGTTTTTCTTTTTCGTCTTGTGTGATATTTAATTTTTGCTCGTAAACGCTGCGGTTTTCGTATTTATAATTTTGTAAAAAATCACGAAAATTATTTACCGAAAGCATATATATCAAAGTGCCGCGTGAAAATTTTAAATAAAAATTTGGCGTTGAAAAATTAAATGTTCCGTAATTGAAAACAAGATCTATATTGTTTTTTTTATCGCAAATGCGGATTGCGCTGTGTCCGAATGTTGAATATAACTGATTGCCCGCTCCGCATGTAAGCAATGATATCTGAGCGCTGTCGCTTAATTGCTGCGCCTTTATCGTATTGATAAATACAGCGCATACGAGAATTATAATAATACGGTATAATTTCATGATATTGATTTATACGGCAAAATTACAAACTTTACGGAAATTGTACAAATTATATATTTTTGGATTTTTACCACAAAAAACTGCTTTCAAAAACGGCTGTGTTGTTTTTGTTATCGCTTACAATGATTTTCAAACTGTGTTTTTTATTGCGTGCGATACGTTTCGAATCGAAAGTATAAGTTAATAAATGATTTTTAGCATCATATTCAAACAATGCCCACTTGCCATCAATGTAGCCTGAGTATTTTTGTATTCCCGAAAGATTGTCATCTATCCTGATGTTTAATTTTTTTTGTTTTCGCAAATCTTCACTGTCTTTGAATTTCGGCGTTATTAGCGGTTGAACGGTATCGACAGTAACAAAATAATGAGCGGTTGATGATATTTTGGCGCTGACAAAACCCATGAGATATTTGGCATCCACAGCCGACAGTTTTCCGTTGCGCAGTTCGCCAATCATAACTTTGCTGCGCAAATTGCCGGCAACAGTGGCTTTTATGACAATGTCAAACGGTTTGTGAGTCGCCGCCGAATGTAAATCGACAAAATATACTGATGATAAATTATTTGCGACAGTATCCATTTTTTTCATTTCAACACAGGCATTATCGTAAAAAGTTTTTGGTTTAATCAACAAACATGCGCCTTGGCTCAATATCAAACCATCTGAATCCCATTTTATACAGTTATATTTTTTACAGTTAAAAAGATAATTTTTGCCGGATTTTTTCACGGCTTTTACATTAAAATGCAAAACAGTTTTATTTTTATAATCATCTTCAATCGTTATTGAAACTTTGTGTATTAAACTGTCTTTAAGGTCAATAATGCCATGGTTTATAACATTTTGATATTTATTTAAATTATTTCCGGGTTCAACATAAGTTTTTATTACATTACGATTTTCGTTTATCAGCAAATCGTAGGCTTGCAGCGAATTTATATAACGGTTTTTTTCAAACCCTACCGAATCAATCCTGTATCCGAAAATTACAGTATTGTCAAGCGACACATGTATTTGTCTGATTCCTGTTTTGTTATATGTTTCGGTAACATTGTCGAAAGTTTCAATTCCAAAAAATGCAGGCGATTCTATTTCTATTGTTTTTTCGATACTGTGCTTTCCTTTTACGTTTTTCAATTGAATGTCCTGTGTTATTCGCCTGAATCCTGTATTCATAAAACTGTCGATGGTAAACACAGTCAAGGCTTTTAGTGTTGGCGATACGTTGTCAAGAATATCATAAAATTTTGGTATTGGATTAATTGGAATATTCATAGAATCTCTAATTTCAAAATGCAAATGAGGACCAAATGAACTGCCGCTGTTTCCGGCAAAACCTGTTATTTCTCCACGCTTTATTTTGAATACGGGTTCGGAAAATGTTGTGTCGATAGCAAAACTCTTGCGTTTGTACTGTTCGTTTTTTATGAAGTTTGATAAAGTTGCATTAAAATTTTGCAAATGAGCGTAAACGGTAATATTTCCACTTGAATGTTTCAAATAAACGCAATTTCCGTATCCATACGGACTTACACTTAATCGATAAACATAAGCATCGTCAACGGCATAAACTTTTGCTCCGGATTTTCCTCCGATTTTTAAATCTATACCCGAATGAAAATGCATGGAACGTAATTCTCCATAATTTGCTGAAAGCAACAGTTTTCCGTCAAGAGGATTTACCAATTTATTTTGAGCGTACGTATTACATATACCAATGTTAAGAGCAAGCAATAATAATATTTTTAGCAACTTCATTTACAATTCTATTATGATTCAAAAAAAAAATATCGACAAAAATATGATTAAATTTTGATAATTTAAAAAAAAATATTTACTTTGCGGCATGGAAAATAATTGTTTAATAGTTATAGATGCTTGCAGAATTAAAAAAAAAGATTAACAGACTGATTTCGCTTTACGAAACAACAAACTCAGAAAAAGATACTGTGATAAAGGAAAAGGCGGAACTTCAAGCAATTATAAACGAAAAAAACAATAAAATAAAAGAATTGGAGAAACGAATAGAAACTTTGCAACTTGTTAATACATTTAAAACAGGCAGTTTGGATCAGCGGGAAGCAAAGCAAAAGGTAGAGCGAATTGTGCGGGAAATAGAAAAATGTATAGCCATGTTAAATAACTAATGATGGACGAACAGATAGAAAACAGGAATACGATTGCAACAGGAATTGATGGAAAGAAAATAAAAATTAAACTGAAAATTGCTGAACGATCATATAACTTCAATATTAAACAGGGAATTACAGATGAAGAAAAGATACGGGAAGCAACCAATTTAATAAATAAAGAAGTAGAACGTTGCAGGCAGGAACATAAATGCCCCGATTCACAAGATGCATTATCATTGGCAATAATGACATTTGCATTGAAAGACATTGACAGGACGGTTATGCATAAAGAATTAAGTGATTTAAATGTAGAAATTGAAAACTACCTTCAAATGCACGAAAAAAAATAAAATGGTCTTTGAAAAAACAATAATTTACCCGCATTATTGCTGAATTTTTGCGAAACTCAACACTAAACAATTAAAGGAGTTTAATTCGGATACTCAAAAACAGGCCTTGTAGCTTTTTCGAAAGTGAGTATTGACTATTCAATACCGATGGACGTTTGCGATTAAACCGATGGCTCCGCCCGTAAATATACAGGGTTATCGACATAAATCAGCAATTTTGCGGGTTTTTTATATGTAAAATAAAACACAAATAAAATTAAGTTAAACAAAACAAAAATATAAAAAATGGATGAAATATTACTTGGAGCAGTTGCAATTATCACAGGTTTAATTGCATCTTGGTTCATAATGATGACAGCGCTCAACAACAAACGCAAACGTGTTGCCAAAGAAGTTGAAATCATGCTAAAAGAAACACAAGCCGAAGCTGATGCCATAAGAAAAGAAAAAGAATTACAGGCAAAAGAAAAATTTATTCAACTGAAATCAGACTATGATAAAAAAGTAAACGAGCACAGTTTGAAAATGCAGCAGGCGGAAAACAGAGCCAAACAACGCGAAATATCAATAAACCAACAATTAGGCGAAATTCAACGCAAACAAAAAGAACTTGATGCCATACGGGTAAATTTATCGGCTCAAATGGATTTGCTCGAAAAACGCAATAACGAAAGCGAAAAACTTCATAAACTGCAAGTCGAAAAACTTGAAACAATAGCAGGAATGTCGGGCGAAGAAGCCAAAAACATGCTTGTAGAATCAATGAAAGCCGAAGCAAAAACACAAGCCGAAGCCTATATAAACGAAGTGGTTGACGAAGCAAAAATGACATCGGGCAAAGAAGCCAAACGAATCGTATTGCAAACAATACAACGTGTAGCAACCGAAACTGTCGTAGAAAATTCAGTAACTGTTTTTAATATCGAAAATGATGAAGTAAAAGGACGCATAATAGGCAGAGAAGGACGAAATATACGCACGCTTGAAGCCGCTACGGGCATTGAAATCGTAGTTGACGATACGCCCGAAGCGATTATACTTTCAGGTTTCGATCCTGTTCGCCGCGAAGTTGCCCGTTTAGCTTTGCATCAACTTGTAACGGATGGACGCATTCACCCTGCACGCATCGAAGAAGTTGTTGCAAAAGTTCAAAAACAGGTTGAAGATGAAATTATCGAAATAGGAAAACGTACGGCTATTGATCTCGGCATCCACGGATTACATAACGAACTTATCAGAATGATAGGAAGAATGAAATACCGTTCATCGTACGGACAAAACCTTTTGCAACATTCGCGCGAAACAGCAAATCTGTGTGCCATAATGGCTGCCGAATTAGGCTTGAACGTGAAACTTGCAAAACGCGCAGGACTTTTACACGACATAGGCAAAGTTCCCGATGATGAACCCGAATTGCCTCATGCAATATTCGGTATGAAACTTGCCGAAAAATATAAAGAACGCCCCGAAGTTTCAAATGCAATAGGAGCGCATCACGACGAAGTTGAAATGACAAGCCTCATAGCGCCTGTCGTTCAAGTGTGCGATGCCATATCGGGAGCGCGTCCCGGAGCGCGGCGCGAAGTTGTAGAATCATATATCAAACGCCTGAAAGAAATGGAAGATCTGGCGCTGTCGTATCCCGGAGTTATGAAAACTTTTGCCATACAGGCAGGACGTGAATTGCGCGTAATTGTAGGAAGCGATAAAATAAGCGACAACGAAGCCGAAAAACTTTCATCCGACATAGCACGAAAAATTCAGGAAGAAATGATTTATCCCGGACAGGTAAAAATAACGGTTATCCGCGAAGTGAGAGCCGTCAATTACGCCAAATAATATTAAATATTTTATCACAAACAAAATCAAACAATAAATACAGCCGGAAATATACCAAACATGAAATAACAAAATCATGCAAAAACAGATAAATAAGAATTCGGTTCTTTTTGTTCTTTGTTTGGCATCGTTTTTAGTTCCATTTATGGGTTCGGCTATCAATCTGTCGTTGCCGCAAATAGGCAAATCGTTTGCGATGGGTGCAGTATCTCAAAGCTGGATAGCAACGATATATCTTATTACAACGGCAATTTTTCAAGTGCCTTTTGCCCGACTGGCAGATTTGCTGGGACGCAAAAAAATGTTTGTTTCAGGACTTATGCTTTTCAGTATTTCCACTTTTCTGTGCGGATTGTCGCCGTCGGGAACTATGCTTATAGTATTGCGCGCCGTGTCAGGCTTAGGCTGCGCAATGATGTTCGGAACGAATATGGCTATTCTTGTTTCTGTTTTTCCGCCTCAAAACAGAGGAAAAGCAATAGGTATAAACACAGCAGTAGTATATTTTGCTTTGGCATCCGGTCCGTTTTTCGGAGGAATAATTACTCATAATCTTGGCTGGCAAAGTCTTTTTTATTTTATTGGATTTACGGGATTTGCGGTAGCGCTTTTTTCAATTGTCGTACTCAAAAGCGAATGGACGGAAGCCAAAGGCGAAAAATTTGATTATATCGGATCGGCAATTTACGCATTGGGACTGTTTGGTCTTATATTCGGCTTTTCGGAATTGCCCGGTATGTACGGATATATCTTTATAACAACAGGAATTATATGTTTGGCTGCATTTGTTTTTTATGAATTAAAATATAAACAGCCTGTTTTTAATATTCGCATTTTTTCAGGAAATAAGATTTTCGGATTATCATGCCTGTCAGCGCTTCTTAATTACGCCTGTATTTCGGCAGTTGCCTTTATGTTGAGTTTATATTTGCAGTATATTCGCGGATTTAATGCACAAAAAGCAGGATTGATACTTATAGTTCAGGCCTGCATACAATGTCTGGTATCGCTGTATGCAGGACGTTTGTCCGACAGGTTGAATCCATCTGCGCTTGCAACTTCCGGCATGGCTGTTATTGTTGCCGGACTGGCAGGTTTGATTTTTGTTTCAACCGAAACATCAATGCTTTTTATCATTTTATTATTGTTTCTGTCAGGATTCGGATTCGGACTTTTTTCGTCGCCCAATTCAAATATAATAATGAGTTCGGTTGATAAAAAATATTACGGACAGGCTTCGGCAACCATGGGAACGATGCGCCTCACAGGACAGGCATTCAGCATGGGAATTGCAACGATGGCAATTTCATTATCGGTAGGAAATAAAGCAATAACCCCCGAATTACATGCCGGTTTTATGAAAAGTTTTCATATCACGTTTATAATATGTACCGTATTGTGTATTGCCGGCGTTTATACATCATCGTTTCGCATAAAAAAATGACACAAAATAAAATACCTGACAGAAAATATAGCCTGATTATTAAATAAATTTCACGCAGCAATTCAGTCAAAAATTATTTAATTTAATTTAGTTTGTAAACAAATCCGATAACTTTATATATATTTGCATTCAAATATTAAAAATATGTCATGATGAAAAAAATTCTATTAACAATCATTTGTTGTATCTCTGTTTGTTTGTTTTCGTATGCACAGGAGGTAGAAGAACCCGATTTTGCGGGTGAAGTTCTTTTATTAAAGAACGGAGAATCAGTTGGTATTTTGGAAAAAAATACGGTACAAATAAAAACAAAAGCAGGCGCAAGTATTTATTTAACAGGTATCGGATCTGTTAAGTCAAGAATTACTGTTGAAGGCTGCTGTGCCAAAACGACAGTAAAAAGTTCGGATGATTTCAAATTTGTTATTAAAGCGGTAGATAACAATACCGATCCTATTGCTGTAATATCAATATTCAAATTTGAAGAAAAAAAGAAGGAACGCAGAGCCGAAGTATCGTCAGCAAGCACATTCGGGGGCGGTTCGTCAAACAACCTGAATTATGTAACATTTTCGGCAAAAAAGTACGGTACAAGTTCGTATCTTATTACTTTAAACGAAAAACAGGCAGGGCAGTACGGGATAACAGTGAAAAATCCAAATGCGCTTGACGAGAAAAATTTAATTGTTTCAAGTTTTGCAGTCGAAGATTAAGGCATAATGCTTTGGTTTTGATTTATAAAAGCGCAATATTGCAATATTGCGCTTTTATGTTTCTATGCTCATTTTTGTAATAAATTAAAAAAATTCCGTAACTTGCCGATGTTTTTCGGTTAAGAATGCTGAATAAAACACACTGTTTCGTCAATAAGAGTTCAAAATCAAATATTTATTAGCCGAATTACATTAGTTTGCAATACGTTTTTATGAATTTAAATACTGTCTAATTACTATTTAAACGTTTATGAAAATTCTGATTATAGAAGATGAATATGCACTGCTGAAGACGATGGAAGATTTTTTGCTGTCGGAAAAATATTTAGTAGAAAAAGCCGCCGATTATCATTCAGCCATGGAAAAAGCAATGATTTACAATTACGATTGTATTTTACTTGATATTTCTTTGCCCGGAGGCAACGGATTGAAAATTCTTGATGAAATTAAAAAGGAAGGAAAAACAGGCAGCATAATAATTATATCAGCCAAAAATTCGCTTGAAGACAAAATAATAGGCTTGGATTTAGGCGCAGATGATTATCTTGCCAAACCATTTCACCTGTCGGAACTTAATGCGCGAATTAAAGCCGTATTGAGGCGTAAACAATCAGATGGAAAACTTTTGCTTGCGCTTGGAAATCTGTCAATAGATTTTACACAGCGCCAAATTTGTATAGAAAGTAAACCTTTAAAATTAAATAGAAAAGAATTTGATATTCTTACATTTTTAGCGACAAACAAAAATCGTTTG
This sequence comes from Prevotellaceae bacterium, assembly GCA_031277925.1. GTDB lineage: Bacteria > Bacteroidota > Bacteroidia > Bacteroidales > UBA932 > JAIRKV01. The sequence continues at coordinate 20,784 of JAITLJ010000038.1, forward strand.
GTTACCAAAGAGGCTTTGGCTGAACATGTTTGGGGCGATAATATTGATTTGGAAGATAATTTCGATTTTGTTTACTGGCAAGTGAAAAATCTGCGTAGAAAACTGAAAAACAGTAATGCGAAAATAACAATAGAAAACGTGTACGGAACAGGATATAAACTGACGATATGAAACTTGTAAACCATTTAATATTACGCATAACACTGTTCTTTGCAATAGTGATGCTTTTTTGGTCGGCAATATATTTCTTCCTGCAAATGAAAGAAATACACGATGGCAACGACGAAGGTCTTACCAATTTGAAACAGGAATTTATAGCCAAAGCAAATAAAATTCCCGGATTTATTGAAAAACTTGAAGATAATACGCCGCTCAACATTATAATAAAAGAAATCGCTTTTGAAGAAGCAGGAATACTGGTTGAAAATTTTACAACTGCAAAAATTTATTTCGCTACCGAACTGGAAGAAGAAGAAGTGCGCATGCTTACTACCGCTTTTAGATGTGAACTTACAGGAAAATATTATCGCCTGCAATTTTTTACTTCAACGGTCGAAAGTAACGATTTGATAAAAAACACGCTTTATTTGCTGTCAGGCTTGTGGATAGCGCTTTCGTTAACAATATTTATCGTAAGTAAAATCATTATTTATAAAGCCAATAAATCGTTTTACAAATTATTGAACGAATTGAAAAAATTCAGATTGGATAATAGACAGATACTTGAATTTCCTGAAACAAACGTAAAAGAATACTTGCAATTAAACCAATCGGTAAAAGAATTGCTTGAAAAGAATATAGACGTATTCAACGAACAAAAAATATTTATAGAAAACACAACGCACGAACTTCAAACACCTTTGGCAATTATTATTGCAAAAATGGAAATGCTGATTGAAAAATATCAGAGCGACAAAAAAATTACCGAAGAAATTTCAGACGTTTTGAACACTTTAAACCGAATGAAACGCCTTAACAGTAATCTTTTATTGCTTTCAAAGATAAAAAACGGTCAATTTCCCGAAACTTCGTTAGTTGATTTACGCGAAATTATCGACTTGGTAATTACCGATTTTGAAGATCTTGCAGCATATAAAGAAATTTCAATAGAAAAAGAAGGCGATTATTATCCTGAATTGGAAATAAATAAAGATTTAGCATACATTTTATTCAGCAATCTCATCAAAAATGCGATTGCGCATAATCATCAGAACGGAAAGATAATCATTAAATACGCTTCCGACTGCATTACGATTGCAAACAGCGGAAACAAAATCGCAGACAAGGTTTTCAGCCGTTATCAAAACACAGCGGCAGACGAAAAATCGTCGGGTTTGGGATTGTCTATTGTTAAATCAATTGCCGATTTGTATCAACTCAAAATTACTTATATTTACAATACAATGCACATTTTCAGAATAAATATTGACCAGAAGATCAAGCAAAAAAGAAAAAACGGATAAATCAAAAAAAGATGTAACTCTATGTATCTTTGGCGGCTCTGAACTTCGCTGTGCTTAGTTTGCTTCGGCGCTGCGCCGCGTAATGACATGCTTTAAATCTTCATATTTTACAATAGTTAAAGTATTAATTATGAGGCAAAAAAAAGAAAAAACCGCATGAAAAACAAGCTGCTATATTCTGTAATCGTGCCCAGGACAAGACTCGAACTTGCACACCGCAACCGGCGCCACCCCCTCAAAGTGGTGTGTCTACCAATTCCACCACCTGGGCTTTTTGAACCTGCAAATATACACGAAATTTACAAAATACATACAAACTAATGAAAATTTCCAACAAAATTTACACAGAAAAGTCAGTAAAAAACATCTCAAATAAATGGAGGTATCAACATAAAATTTATGACTCTGTGTGTGATATGCGAAATTTTTTAGCAGTAAAAACAAGTCGAAAATGCAATTTGATTTTGGTAATTATAAATAAACATCCGTTTTTTAATAAAATATTATTCAAAAAATAAAACCCTTGTAATTATTAAGGGTTTTATCTTCTGATTTGTGCCCGAAACAGGGCTCGAACCTGCACAACCTTGCGATCGCTAGTCCCTGAAACTAGTGCGTCTGCCAATTCCGCCATTCGGGCTATGACGGCGCAAAATTACAAAATAATTATGAATAAAAAATATTTGTATCAAATAACATTAGTTTTAATTTATTTTATACCTTTGACTGCTAAATTAAATATCAATACATAAAACAGTTGAAAAAGAACATAAACATATTTGCAATTGCATCCGATTTTATAAAACGTTCTGTAAAATTCGTTACGCGCGATATTTGGTATTTGACAAAAGAAAAACCAAGTCGAAGCGATTCTTTTCTTACACGTCAATTAAAAATAATAATAATTGCAATACGGTCGTTTATTGAAGATAAAATTACCGTACGCGCTTCGGCGCTTACATATTATACATTAATGTCGCTGATACCGATTGCAGCGCTGATTTTTGCCATGGCAAAAGGTTTTAATTATGAAAATGAACTTAGAACTTTTTTGTTTGAAAATTTTTCGGAACAGCAGGACCTTGTAGAATGGGTACTGAATTTTGTTGATTCTACTTTGAAAAATACAAAAAACGGACTTATTGCCGGCATAGGAGTTGTAATGCTGCTGTGGGCATGTCTGAAATTGTTGATTCATATCGAAGAATCGTTTAATCATGTGTGGAATGTAAAAAATCCACGCTCGTGGAAAAATCGTATTACAAATTATCTGGCTGTATTTATTATTGCGCCTGTATTTTTGATGATATCAATAAGCGTTTCGCTTGCAGTGAATCACGATGTAAGCGGAATAACATCTTCGCTGCCGTTTCTCGAAAGCATCAGTCCAGTGCTGAACATTTTGTACGAATGTATTCCTTATGTTTCCGTATGGATTTTGTTTGCATTGATTTATAAATTCATGCCCAATACGCGAGTCAGGTTTTCGCACGCTTTGCTTGCCGGAATCATTGCCGGTTCTCTGTTTCAATTAACGCAGGATTTATATGTATATTCGCAGGTTTCTATTACAAAATTCAGCGCAATTTACGGAACTTTTGCTGCCATACCTCTGTTTTTGATGTGGGCGCAACTGAGCTGGCTTATTGTGCTGCTCGGCGCCGAACTGGCTTTTGCCTATCAAAATATTGATACCTACGAAAGCGAAAAAGAATCGGAACATACAAGTTTTTATCAGCGAAAAATATTAGCGCTGCTCATTATGCGCATGATTGCCATTAATTTCAAAAACCAAAACAAGCCGCCGGAAATATCTGATATTTCTGAAAAACTTGCATTCCCAACCCGTATTGTTCGTACTGTTGTGAATAATCTGGTCGAATCGGGCATACTTTCCGAAGTAGTTTCAAAAACCGATAAAGAATATGGCTATCAACCCGCATTTGATATAAACAGGCTGACTGTTGCAACAGTTTTTTCTCATTTGGAAAAATTAAATAACAGCGATTTTACTTCAGATAACGAAAATTATAAGGATATTTCAAAATTAATAAATACAATATGGACCGATTTTGAAAATTCGCCCGAAAACAAACTCCTTATTGATATATAAACTATTGTTAATGATTACGAAACATAATTGATTTAAAAAAAATAATTTGTTTTAATAAAAAATAAATCATTGGCAATTAAAATTTTTTATATCTTTGCTGAAAACATAAAATTAAAAAAATGAAATATATATTTTTTTTACCGCTTGCTTTGTTTGTATGTATGTCAACAAAAGCGCAAAATAACAGCAATGAACCTCAAATCGTTGCAAATTCCGTTGTATATGCACTGCCCAAAACATCAATAAAAATAAAAATTGAAGTTGAAAAAGAAACTTTTGTTGCAGGCACTTATGCACAATATGCCGAAAAATATTTAGGCATCGAAGTGAATATGCAGGATCATGAAAGTTATTCAATACGAAAAATTGAAATGTTGCCGTTCAAAGAAGCCGATGCAAGTATGTTATACACAATAAATTTTGGAAAAATGAAAAATGTGCGGGCAAATTTCCTTGATTTATCATCCGAAGGTTTGTTGTTTTTGGGGAATTATAAATACGAAGGAAATTTATCTTCGCGCTTTGCGTCAAACACCGACCAGCAAACAAAATTTTTAGATGCAGGCGCCGGTTCAAACTATACATTAGAGCGAGCCGTTTATTATGGAACGGTGAAAACCGATACAGGTATTATTCAAGTGCCGATAGAACGCTGGCAAAAAACAGGAAAAAATATCGAAACCAAAGCCGCCGAATTTGCCGAACTCATAAACACACTGCGCAAAAAACGCATTGAAATAGTTACAGGCGAAAGCGACTTTACAGGCGAAGGGCTTACTGCCGTACTTGCCGAAATACGAAAAATGGAAGCCGAATACATGTATCTGTTTACAGGAAAATCGACAAAAACAACAGAAGTGCATTTTTTTGACGTAATCCCGGATGCAGCAAAAACGCAACAATCGTACATCGCATTCAGATTTTCGGAAAAACAGGGATTGATACCGGCAAACAATATCAGCGGACGTCCCATAATTTTGACACTGGAGAAAGAATCATCGTTTTATGCAGATGCAATGACCGATGCTGACGCCAAAAAAAACAAAATGGAACTGATTTATTATCGAGTGCCGCGAATTGCAAAAGCAAGCCTGCTTGATGGCACAACCGTATTATTGCAGGATCGTTTTCCCGTTTATCAATTCGGAAACATATTATCGCTACCTGCCGATTTACAAATGAAATAACATTAAACTCAAAAATCACAAATAAAAATTTCATGTATTATGACAACAAATAAACAAATTTCAATCGAAACACTTAAACCAAACGAGGTTTGGAAAAACTTTTATGCATTAACACAAATTCCACGTCCATCAAAAAAAGAAAAAAAAGCCGCCGAATATATACTTCGGTTCGGCGAAAAATTAGGACTGAAATCCGTTATGGACGAAGTGGGAAATGTAATAATATCAAAACCTGCAACGCCGGGACTTGAGAAATGCAAAGGCATCATTCTTCAAGCGCATATCGACATGGTGCCGCAGGCAAACAATGACAAAAAACACAATTTTGAGAATGATCCTATCGAAGCGTATGTCGATGGCGAATGGGTTACGGCAAACGGCACAACGCTTGGCGCCGACAACGGAATAGGAGTAGCAGCAGCAATGGCTGTTCTCGAATCAAAAACTATTGAACATGGACCGCTCGAAGTGCTTATAACGATTGACGAAGAAACAGGAATGACAGGAGCAAACAACCTAAGCCCAACAGCGCTTAAAGGCGAAATACTGATAAATCTTGATTCAGAAGATGAAGGCGAACTTTATGTCGGCTGTGCCGGAGGTTTGGATGGAACATTTACATTTGAATACAAAAAAGAAGAAATACCCAAAGGTTTCATTCCTGTAAGATTAAATATTACAGAACTCGAAGGAGGACATTCGGGAATAGATATAATTCTCGGCAGGGCAAATGCAAACAAAATAATATTCCGTCTTCTGAAAATTCTCACAAACAAGTTGGACGCGCGATTGGCATCCATCGAGGGCGGAAACATGCGCAATGCCAT
>JAITLJ010000114.1 GCA_031277925.1 Prevotellaceae bacterium
TACCCGGCGATTTCCATTACCGCTTCCCGCCGGGGGATTCACATCCTGTCCAACGACGGCAGCCCGCTGGAAAGCGTCCGTATCTATGATTTGCAGGGACGGATTCTGCTGGACGAGCAGCCGGCCGGCTCCGCTTACCTGTATCCGGTATCCAAACCGGGCGTTTACATCGTCCGGGTGGAAAACCGGAAAGTCAGTGAAACAAAGAAGTTAAGTATACGATAATTAACTTATAACTTGAGTTCGACGTAAGATGTTCCTGCTCTGTTTGTGCCTCCGGTGCGCAGTTGAGATATCTTATGTCGAACTCAGGTTTTTAAATGCGGAAACCTTGTCCTGCACCATATTTCACGAAGTTTTTGAATTAATTTACCTGTGGTAATGACTCTGTTATTCAAAGTCATCAAATATATAATGATGGCAAAATAAGTTCAGTTTCTGTAATTCTTTTTTCATTCAATAATTTTTTATGATTAAATGTTCTACGTTTTTATCGTTTCTATTCATAAAGCTAACCAAATATGTTTTATCAAATGAGCTGATATTCAATCTTTTTTTGTCGTACAAACTCCGAATGAAATCCGTATTTTTTATTATCATCAGCCATTTTGCGCTGCATTTTTTCGTTAAATAATTTGCCAATCGCTCTTGGTCTTTTCTTGTAAATTCATTTTTTGCATAAGTGCTAAATCCACTATCATAAGGCGGGTCAAGAAAAACGAAATCGTTATTCGTTGGAGCATGATCATAAAAAAACTCTTCAAAATCCTTGTTTTCAATGGTTGTTTTATCAAGCAATGATTTAAGCTCTTTTGTTCGCAAATAATCTACTTTTTTCAAAAAGTTTTTCCGATTATATGCAATTCCGCCATACGGTACATTGAAATCACCGTTTGCGTTATAGCGAAACATTCCACTATATGCAAAGTTGTGAATAAATAAGAAAATTGCTGCTCTAAAAGCAGCGCTTATTTGGTATTTTTCCGTGTTGTTGTAAATGTGCCGAAAGTGTATATAAAAAGCGCTTTTTAATGCAGCTTCAATATTATCTAAAACATCATTATCGGGCAATTTTGATTTTATTTTTTCAATCTCTTTCATTCGTTTTATTTTGCGAATGAGATTTATCTTGATTTCCTTGATAAAATTTTCGATATTGAAGTTGGAAATTACCGAAAACATTCCATTAAACTGTTCTGCGTGTGTAAGAATAAATTCAAAAAGAATGTTTTTTAGTTTGTTTTCATCAATTAAATTTGTTGAGTATCTTTTATAAATATCAGTGAAAAAACTATCGTTTTTCAAAACAACTGTTGTTAATAAATCCCAATTATGTATGATTTCGTCGGTTACTTTAAAGAAAACGTTCCGATTTCCATTTATTATGCTTCGATATAAATTTATCAATTCGTCTGATTTGTCATTGATAAAATATTTTTTTGCCTGTAATGCCGTATAAACTGCACCGCCGCCAACAAAAGGCTCGTAATAGTTTTCAAATTTATCGGGCAAATTAGGGACAATATATTTCAATTCTTGCTCTTTGCCTCCCGCCCATTTCAGAATAGGATAAAGCTTTTGGGCTGCAGAACAATTTCCAAAACCAAAATCAGCCATATTGTAAGTTACAAAGGTTTGCACACAACATTTTACATGTTCTTATATCCAAATTATTAAAATGCAAAATTAGCATTAAATTATCAGATTACACACAAACGCATAAAGATAAACGCCCGTATCAACCTGTGTGATGCCCATCAAAAAGAAGTCTAAACCCAATAATTTTCGTATACTTGGGCTAAATCTTATTTAGAGATGCTAAGAAAAATATTTCACCATACGGAACATTTTGTTATTATCATGGATTCACTACTAAAAGAACTATTAATTACACTTCTTCCTTCAGAGATTCATTTGCATTTTGAGTTAGTCTCTGTCGAGGAACATTCAAATCGTATCGAACTTCGTTTAGAGGAATATGCCGAGTTAGAAGTGATTTGTTCTTTAATTCCAGTGCTATTGCAGATAAATTTCATATTATTCACGCCTTATTGGATGCTTGCCAAAAAATGCAGATCAGATTTAGAGGAGACATGCTCCGAGAGAAAAAACTTAAATAGGAGGCATATAAAAAGAGAGAAAACAAAAGCGACAAAACTGTATTGCTCGGGGAAACTGCTTTGAAAGATTTAGCCAGAGGCCGTTATCTGTTGTTTAAATATCCTGATGAATAGGCTCCTTCTCAATTACGAAGAGCCAAAGCCTTGTTTGAGAAGTTCCTTCAAATAGAAAAGGGGTATCAATCTGCTTGTGAATTTAGAGATTGGATGAAAAAAGAAAATGTTGGAAAACGCACACGAGCGCTGAAAAAAAGCCTACAAAACCGGTTTAGAAAAGTAGAAGAAGATGATATTGATGAAATGCTAAACTTCAAATCATTGGTGGAAAGAAACCTCTTGCTAATCCTAAACTACTTCAGATTTGGAGCAACTAACGCTATTGCTGAAGATATTAACAACCTGAGTTCGATGTAATGAATTAAAAAATTTTAACATATGCTTTTCACATTTAGTGGAATCAATAAAGGTGATGCCCGTACATTGTCTAAAACAAATCAGCTTCAAAAACAGGGCAAATGGGAGCATAACTTTTCGCTCAAGTTCAACAAAACGATTGTAAGAAAGTAGATTAGGGAATTCGCTTTGTAAATGTTTAGCCACATAAAACAGATAAAAATGTTTCAGATTGCGAAAACTGCCGTAGTGAAAACAAATCATGTATGTAAGCAGTAAACTTTTTTTGCCCCTTTGATAATTAGAGATATGCCACCATAATGACACAACACTTTTGCCTGTGCCGGGACCACCTGATAATGCTATTTGTTTTATTTCGTTCAACGCTGTTTGTTGCGATATTGTCAACTGCGTAATTTGGGGTAGATTGAAATAAGATCCTGCCATATTTTATTCTCCTTTAATTATTTCTGAATTTGGATTTTGTTTATGTAACTGCCAATTTTTCAAAGCAATTTCCTTTGAAATATTAGCGTAACAATATTCGCACGAATGCGGACATGTATTATATTCGCCAATATCTTTGCTTATTATGCAGTTGCAAAATTGACGTTGTCCGCTGTCCTTATTGTTTCGTTTTTTTTCTATATTCCCTTTTGAATTGAACCTATCGGGTAGCGTTATTTTCACACCCAAAAAATCCATAAGTATTTTATCGTTGGGAAAAAGTTTTATCATTAAGTCATCATCAACACATTTGTTATGAACTATGCCGTATTTTTCCAAAGGGATTTTTTCGGCACAAGTAGCCAATTCAAAATTCCAATTTTCATTTAGTTGTTGAAGACCTGTGGCATACTCGTTCATTGTTTGCTCGTTAAATTCTTGATATGGGATAGAACTACTCCGCAAATTATTTTGAACTTTTCTATAAATATTAATGTCCGCAAAACTGAACACTAATTTTTTAGTGTGGTTTTTTAATTGATTGCCAATACTTTCTGTCTTTTTTAATAATTCTTGAACTCCAACTTTATCCGTTAAAACTAAAGGGTCGAAACGCCATATAACTTTTTCTTTACCAATTTTTTCCGAAAGTTTTATAAATGTTTCTATTCTTGATTGAACATTTGGAACTTCCGGCTCTAATTTTTCAGCATCGTAATCGTTAAGCGTAAATTGGAAATAATAGTTATAGCCCTTTTCGTCTAAAAAATCCAAGTGTTTCAATAATGGGTTATGATTTTTAGACCAAAATATAAACAATCGCGCTTTTTCAAAGGAAACATATAAAGGAACGCCATTAAACGGATTTTTCCATTTAACGTATCCTTCTTTTATTCTGTTTATCAGCCAATCGGAATAAAATGCAGGAATATCAGTAGAACGGCTCGCCGAAACAATTACAGGCGCTTGCGCCTCCACTGTTTCGCCATTTGATTTCTTTATTTGTATTTTATTCCAATTCATCTTATTATTGATTTTTTATATTCTGTTTTGCCAAACAAAACAACTGCCTCTGCTATGAATATATAAGGACGTGTTTATATTTCGGCAATGATGGTGGCATTATCTTTCCAAATAAGATTTGTTTAGAGCCATATACTGACCAAATAATGCCCGGTACAAATCTGCTGCAAATATACGATACAAAACGATATACAAGCATAAAAATCAAAAAATATTTAACAATAAAAAAGGTGCAATCTTTTGGATTACACCTTTTTATCTGTTTTTGATTACTGCTTGTTTTGGTGCGTTATTTACTTCCTCGAAAGAAATGACTACTGAATATTAGTTAAATATGGTTTTATAGTACAAATAAGATACAGATAAAACGATTATCATCGGTCACATTATCGCCGGATTTTGCAGGATAACTACTCGTTTTCTTCGTAATAATAAGAATAATCAATTCCCTTCATGAACATTTCACGGCTGTCGATTTCATCTGTCAAAGCATTTTTTATCAGGTGTTTTAT
>JAITLJ010000185.1 GCA_031277925.1 Prevotellaceae bacterium
TTGTGCATAGCAAAAGATGATAATGTGATTAACGTTTCCACTATTTTTCCTCCGCTGGATTTTGCTTACATCAAAGATGCAAGGACTCAGCTATATTGGTACGCCCCCGAAGGATACAATCCTGTACTGCGCCCGCTCTCCGACCTGTACCGCACTATCACGCACAAAGGGGAAGAGATTGTGCCGATTGTGGAAATGGCACAATTAATATTTCCTGTAAAAGGAACGTGGAGATTTGAAAACGGACATGCAGCGTTTCGTGATAACTACGATGAACCAACTAGGCCAGGATGGAGATATGAATTTTATTTTTTATCTGGAACATTTTTCTTAGAATGTTTTGAACTTAATATTTCAAAATCATCAGACCCAAAGGAATTAGACTATAATATGAAAATTATGGAACAATATAAATTATTTGATTTTATGAACGAACTTAAAATCGACTATCGCGGACTGATTGACGCCGGTCTGGCGATTGATTACAATAAGTCAAATCATAACTTTTATAATGAATAAAATGAAAATAGAAGATTACGCAACGGAATGGTTGGACGAACTCGCTGGACATTATTACAAAGTTACAGACAATAAATCAGATTTTGAAAATCAACTTTTAAAAAAAGACTGTGTATTCTGTAAATACGGAGAAAAAACAACTTTAAAGGGTTTTTTTTCCACACCCGTACAATTTGTGGGCTTTCACCCTGATAATGAGAAACGCGCACTCTTTTATTTAGGCTATGAACACTCATTATTTAATCACTATTATTATTATGAAGACGTTTTAATTCTCAACGAAGATAGAATTTTTAAAATGTACTCCAATCGTGCAGGAAGAGATTTTAATTATAGAAATAAAAAATGGAGATGAAAGAAAAAGAATTACAGCTCGTTTCGTTCGAGCAAGCAAAAAGATTAAAAGCCTTAGGTTTTGATTGGGAATGTTTTGCATGGATTGACGGCAATGAGTGGCGGACAACAGACATTGATTTAAATTATGGGGTTTTTCCTACCGTTGCCCTCGCGTTAAAATGGATACGGGATGTAAAAAATCAGACTACAATTGTTTCATACGACTACTATTGCAATGTATATTATTATCTGCATAATGGTAATAGTGCAACTGGAGAATATTACACTTACGAAGCCGCAGAATCGGCTTTATTAGACGAAATATTAAAAATATTAGAACAGGAGAAAAAGAAATGAATCAAATTGAAATAGACCAAGCGTACGCGGAATACCAAAAAAAAATAAAAGAAGTGTTTGCCGAACGCGACAGGAAATTGAAAGAAGCGTGGGCAGAATACGAACGCAAAAGAAAAATATCCGATGCGCACAAAGAATGCCAAAAAAAGGGAGAAAAAACAACCGTCACAAAAGACCCATGTATCGATTGTCCTAAAAAACAGTTTATGTGTCTTTGTATAGATAAACGAACTTGGGACGATGAAAACTTACCACTGCCCAAAGATGGCATTAGATATTGGATTTAAAACGAATTAAAAGAATAATTTTTTAAAATAAGTTATTATGAAACAGAAGATTAAAATTTACCGGATGTCAATTGCGAGGGTGTTTCCGGCAACGCATCCCAGAGCGGGAGGACTAACACATTTTGCGCAGGCAATTATTCAAGCGAAGAAAATCCACACCGTCCGCGCCATCAAGCCAAATTCAAAAACTTGGAACGATAAAATCCACGAAGTGTTGGACGGCAAAGCAGTATTAGTCGTCTATCAGTGGAATGGCAAGCCTTACAGTTCGGACGGCTGCACCAACCAGTTTGTGTTCGGAACAAATCAGACGCAAGGCTTTATCAACGAACTGCTAAAATCCGACAAGTACAGATACGCTATCCCTGTTATCGACAGCGGAATTGGCGTACAAAAAGCATTATTTATAGACGAGTTGGGTTGTATATCAGTTGTAAACACAGAACATGCCGAAGTAAATATAAATGAATATTACTATTCCACGATAGCCCGAAATGACGGACTTTCGCTCGAAGACTTTAAGGCATGGTTCGCTGACAACGATTTTAGTAAACCATTTGAAATTATACATTTTACAGAATTTAGATATTAACAACATGCAAACAGTTCTAATATTTATATTATTTATAGTGTTAATATCACTTGCGCTCACGCTTTTAGCGTTGTACCCACGCAAGACGAATAAAACACACAGAGCAAACCGACCCGACCGCTCGCAATATACAACAACGGCAAGCCGGTCGGGAGTAGATACTTTTGAAACAGATTTTTGTTAAACATTTTTCAGATTATTTCAATGAAGCAAACTAATTATTTCAGCCACGACAGCAACGCCCGCAACGATGATAAAATTATCGCCGTGCGAATGAAGCATGGAATGGAGGGTTACGGAGTTTATTTTGCGATTATTGAACGCATGCGCGACAGCAACGACTACTTTCACGTCAAAGATTATAATATTATTGCCTTTGACCTGCGGGTGTCTAATACGCTGATTAAGTCGATAGTCGAAGATTTTGGACTATTTCAATGCACCGATGACGGTTCACGGTTCTACTCAAAAAGTCTTCTCGACCGAATGCAAATGCACGACAATAATAATATTCAAAAAGACAAGCAAACGCTTACGCCAGAAATAATCAAAAATGACAATTCGCTTGCCTGCGCAACAAGCAATAAACAAAAGAAAGAAAGTAATTTAAAAAGCAATATTATTTCTAACGAAACAACATTGCCGTTTGAAAACGAAAGTGAAATAAAAAAAGAGAATGAACCCCAAAACGAAAGATTTGCGAAATTTCAAAATTGGATAATAGAGAACGCCCCTAACGTGGCTAAAATGAAAGACCCTTTTACTGAAAAACAGTTTAACAGCCTTGTTGAGGAACATCAAATGCAGGATATTACCGAAATACTGCTTGCGATGCACAACTATAAACCGTTGTTAATCCAAAATGTAAGCGCAAATTTAACTTTCAAAAATTGGATACGAAGAAGAAATAAATAAACAGACAACACACACGACAAGGTTATAACGCCTTTATAATAAAGTTATAACAATTGCTATAATTACAAAGTCTTACGGCATTAAGTTACAGGTATGCCCAGCCCTGCGGCGGCAAGCCCCAAAATCGGCGGCGGCAAGCCCCCAAGACACGGGCAAAGCCCTAAAAAAACATCTTTTTTTTTATAGCCAAAGAAACCTCGCAAAAGAGGACACAAAGAAAGAAAAAAAAAGAAAAAAAGAAAGAAAGTAACAAAGAAAGAAATAAAAGAAAAAATAAAGAAAGAAAAGCCGTAAAAATTTTAAAGCTAATATCCTAGGATTTTAAAAGAAAAAGAAAAGAAAAAGAAAAGAAAAAGAAAGAAAATGGAAAAGAAACTTTTTAATACCAACACGGAAAATGCAGTTATATCTGCATTGATTAATGATTTTGACAACTGCAAAGAGGCATTTTCGCTGCTTTCTGTCGATTGTTTTACAAATCATTTTTGCCTAAAAGTTTATGACATAATAAAAAACATAAACAATTCGGGCTATAATGTCGATTTAGTCAGCGTTATGGCAAAAATGAACAACACCGAACTTTCCGACCTTATTAGTATCAGCGAAATACAACCCAACGCATGGAACGTGTTCCGACACGCACAGATACTTGTCGAAATGAACATTCGCCGACAACTGCTAAAACTTGCCGCTACAATACAGACTAACGCCGTCAATCTGCAATACGACATCGTAGATACCGAAAAACTGATAAAAGACAAACTAAACGACATGTTTAATATCGGAATTTCAACCACAAGCACAATAAATGACGAAATCGACAAAGTGTTCAAAATTATCGATAAAAATAAAAAAGTGCAGGGAGGAATTATCAGCGGCACAGGAACAGGTTTAACAGAATTAGACCGATTTACAGGCGGCTTACAGCCCTCCGACCTTGTAATCATAGCAGGCGAAACGTCACAGGGAAAGACATCCCTTGCCCTGACAATTGCCAAAAATGCAGCAATGGACTTTGGAGCAAAAGTCGTTTTTTATTCACTCGAAATGAGCAACACGCAACTTGCAGCGCGGCTTATGGCGCAGGAAGCAGAAGTAAACAGCAAAAAAATATTAACAGCCGCTCTCTCCGATGACCTGCACGCTCACATTGCAAATTCAACATGGAAACTGTCGGCGGCTAATATTTTCTTTGACGATACCGTAAGTACTAAAATTGACAGTATCCTAAATTCAATCAGGCTAATGAAACGAAGTTGCAATATAAACCTTGTCGTTATCGATTATTTACAGCTAGTGTCGTCCTCAGAACGCGGAATGAACAGAGAACAGCAGGTAGCGCGCATTGCCCAAGCCCTGAAAAATATTGCAAAAGAACTTAACATCTGCGTAATATTACTGTCGCAACTGCGCCGCGACGACAATCCTCGACCCACAATACACCGCCTGCGCGACAGCGGACAGATTGAAGAAGCCGCCGACCTCATTCTGCTTGCCTATCGCCCAGAAGTATATAACCGAGAATACGACAAACCGTTTCAAAATTATTCCCCGTACGGCTCGGCTATGATTTACGTTGCAAAAGGCAGAAATACAGGAATTACTCAGTTTGTCGTGTCGTTCAAAGACAAATATACTTTGTTCGCCGACTATATCCCAACAGATTATGTACCCACAAATAAAGACCCTTTTTAATGAAAAATTTTATAAATACAATAACGCAGGGCGACTGTTTGGATTTGATTAAACAAGTCCCCGACAATTCTATCAACAGCATTATTACCGACCCGCCTTACTTTCTTGGCGTTACGCACAACGGACAGAAAGGCGAGTATTCGGATTTGCTTATTATGAAGCCCTTTTTCCAAGCCCTGTTCTACGAGTTTAAAAGAATCCTTAAAAGCGATGGCTGCGTTTACCTCTGCTGTGATTTTAGAACGTATCCATTCCTGTACCCGATTTTTGACGAATACATAACAATGCGCAATTTGCTTGTCTGGGACAAAAAGAGCGGACCCGGCAACTTCTATTCTTTTGTGCATGAATTTGTCATTTTTGGCATGGACAAACCAAAAGACATGCATGGCTTGAATATATTCACCTTAAAAAGTTTTTCGTCTGGCGCAAAAGCCACCAACGGCGAAAAATTACACCCTACACAAAAGCCAATAGAACTGTTTGAAAAATTTATTTTAGACAGCACAAAAGAAGGCGACTTGGTTTGCGACCCCTTTGCCGGCAGCGGAACGCTTGCCATTGCCGCAATAAAAACAAAGCGAAACTATATCTGCTTCGAGTTGCAGGATAAATACGTGAAGATAGCAACTGAAAGAATAGAACTGTTCAAAGGGAATATGAACCCGAAAATTGATAATTTTAAAATAACTCCAAATTTATTCAACTAATTATGCACGACGCGAATATAAATAAAATAATAAAAACGGTATGTAAACTTTTCGACACCGACTACGAAACGTTAAATACAAAAAACCGAGCGCATGAATTTGTACTTGCGCGCCAAACTGTTTTTTACTTCACAAAAAAAACAACGAAAATACCGCTTGCTCTGGTAGGTAAAATTTTCAACAGGAATCACGCTACCGTGATACACGGCATAAGAACTTACGAAAATTTGCTTGCTACCGACAAGCACATACGAGAAACGCACAACAGAATAGCCAGCACGCTAATGCGCCCCGACGACGCTTTTGTCGATTATGACGAACTAATGGAAATTTACAATAAATTATAAACACATGAATACAAAAAGTAAAATAAAAATTGACACACAAAAAATAATCCAAATCGTTTGCGATGTTTATAAATTTACCTTTGACGATATAGACATAAAGCGCAGATTTAGAAAAATGGTAGAAGCCCGATATGCAATAATCCATTTTGTAAACAAATACAACAACGAAAACCTTACGTTGCAGGACATTGGAATACTGTTTCGACATGTAGCATACGACTATTCAACAGTGGCTTACGCATTAAGAAAATTCAAAGAACTTGTCAGGTTCGACAAATACGTTAAAAGAAGATGCGACCTTATCGAAGACGAAATAAAAACAACAGCATTAAAAGAAAATTAAATAAAAAAATTATTCACAAATTAAACAACACAACAAATTATGAAACAAGAACTCATTCCCATTTACGAACACAATGGAAAGCAAGCCGTCAGCGCACGGCTGCTACATGCTTTCTTGGAAAGCAAACAAGATTTTTCTACATGGATTAAAAACCGTATAAACAAATACGATTTAGTAGAAAATCAGGATTATGCCTCATTCCATAAAATTATGGAGCGAGAAATAGGAGCAACAACCACTATTGA
>JAITLJ010000197.1 GCA_031277925.1 Prevotellaceae bacterium
TTCTCCGTAATATTATGGTCAAAAATTGTTTCTATGTGTTGTTTCTCTTTCATAATGTAAAAGTATATTTTTTATTTGATATTTGCAAATTTTTCGAGTTATTTTTTTTAAATCAACAAATTCAGTTTTTTAACTACTGTGAAAGTCTTGCCAACCGCTGTAAATCAACCTGTTTTTTTAATGTTAATTGATAATTAAACAAATAACAAATAAAACAACAGTAAGCAGCAGTTAATAAATCTTTTCAAATTTATTTTTGTACCTTTGCAAAATCTAATTAAAATGAATTTGTTTTAAATGTTACATTTTATAATTAAATAAACAGAAAATGCAAAAACCGTCCATACCAAAAGGAACTCGTGATTTTTCGCCGGACGAAATGGCAAAACGCAATTATATTTTCGATACCATAAGTGCGGTTTTTCGTGTTTACGGATTCAAACAAATTGAAACTCCGGCAATGGAAAATCTTACTACACTGCTCGGAAAATATGGCGACGAAGGCGATAAACTTTTATTCAAAATATTAAATTCAGGCGATTTTATATCTAATGTTCCTGCCGATGAACTGTTAGAAAAAAACAGCGTGAAACTTACCGGCAAAATATCCGAAAAAGGATTGCGTTACGACCTTACCGTTCCCTTTGCTCGCTTTGTTGTGCAAAATCGCGATAAAATCATTTTTCCGTTCAAACGCTTTCAAATTCAACCTGTATGGCGTGCCGACCGACCGCAAAAAGGACGTTATCGCGAATTTTATCAATGCGATGCCGACATGATAGGAAGTGATTCGCTGATAAATGAATTTGAACTTTTGCAAATTATTGACGAAGTGTTTAATCGTTTGAAAATAAAAGTTGTAATAAAATTAAACAACAGAAAAATATTAAGCGGAATAGCCGAATTTATAGGCGAACCGCAACGAATTGTAGATATTACGGTTGCAATCGACAAATTTGATAAAGCAGGATTGGAAAACGTAAAAAAAGAACTTGAAGAAAAAAAAAATCGCGCCCGAAGCAATAAATAAATTGCAGCCTGTTTTACAGTTAAAAGGCACAAATATTGAAAAACTTTCAAAGCTGAAAAACCTTCTGTCAAATTCGGCAACAGGCTTGAAAGGTATAACCGAAATTGAAAGGGTTTTGAATTATATAAACGCTGTACCTTTAAATTCAGAAATAGAACTTGATTTGACATTAGCGCGCGGACTAAACTATTACACAGGAACAATCATCGAAGTCAAAGCGCTTGATGCAGAAATAGGAAGTATCACAGGCGGCGGTCGTTACGATAATCTTACGGGAGTATTCGGCATGGATGGAATTTCGGGCGTAGGAATTTCGTTTGGCGCCGACAGAATTTACGATGTGCTTAATCATCTCAATCTTTTTCCCGAAAATCCGGCAAACAAAACACAACTTCTGTTCGTACCTTTAGGTAGCGACGAATTAAAATATTGCCTGCCGCTGGTGCAAAAACTTCGTAAAGCAGGAATAAGCGCAGAAATTTATCCCGAACAGGCAAAATTAAAAAAACAACTGTCGTATGCAGACGCCAATAAAATAAATTTTGTGGCTATTGTTGGCGAAAATGAACTGAAGAACAATAGCGTTTCACTGAAAAACATGATTACAGGCGAGCAAAATGAAATTAAAATAAACGATTTAGTTGAAACATTAATTAGATAAAGTCCAATAAAAATCCACAATTAATCGCGTGTTATTGCATTAAAAATCAGTAATTTAATTTTAATCTAATTGAAATCTTCGGATGTATTCTATATAGTCGCTCCTTACGAATATAAAAAAAGGCAATGCTAGGACATTAAAAATTTCGGACAGATATTTCTTTATGTTGCTTTTATGTCAAGACAAATTAACAGAAAGAAAAAACTGTCCCGTTATGAACAAAATGTTGGTAGAAAGAAGCATGGAAGCGTGTATGTTGCGCGAGTTGCCGGCGGTGTTTCATGTCATCGGCAATGCTTCGCACAACTCGCTCAATGGCGATTATATTTTATCAACTATCCATAGCGAGCAGGTTTTTCGTCATTGCTTTTTTTCGCTTTCTTTGTATTCTTTTGTCCATATTTTGATTCCTGTTATTGCAAATATAATATAACCAACGCAAACGACAGGCATGAATATGTATCCAACAAGCAGATATTGAGTAAGATTTGTTATGTTCACCGTAAGCCAGGCAACCCAGCATTCAAGTTTTTTCTGTGCCGATAAATATTGTGCAGTCAAAATGCACATTGTGATTGTTGCATCTAAAAACGGCAAACGTGCTGCGGGAAATATATCGGGAAATATTGAATCTAGTTTGCTCAAAACAAATCCCCAGACTGCTCCGAATATTATTACTGAAGCAATATGTAAAATGCGTTTATTTTTAGTCAATATCGTAACTTTCAATTCGCGTTGTCTGTTTGTTTCTTCGCCCTGTTTGGGATGCGTCCATCGGTAATGACCGAAAACCGTAATTACAAGCGATACCGGTTGCAGTAACATGCTTGAATAAAGTTGTTTTTGCATGAAAAGGAAAAACAATAATACCGTATAAAAATAACCTATCCAAAAATTTACACTTTTTCCTCGTGATGCTAAAAATACGCATGTGAGTCCGCTGATTGTAGTAACAAACTCAAGGTAGCTGACCTGCTGCTCGCTTATTGTAAAGAATATGTTGTTTATATTAAAAAAATCCATTATATTTAGTTTTAAATTTTATTTTAATTACTTGATTTATAATTTATCCTACGCTTCCTTCGAGCGATATTTGCAGCAGTTTTTGGGCTTCAACGGCAAATTCCATAGGCAGTTTATTCAGCACTTCTTTTGCATATCCGTTTATAATAAGACTCATGGCATCTTCGGTATTCAATCCTCGCTGGTTGCAATAAAAAAGCTGGTCTTCACCTATTTTTGATGTTGTCGCTTCGTGTTCAACTATTGCGTTTTTGTTTTCGATATTAACGTATGGGTATGTATGCGCTCCGCAATTACTGCCAAGCAACAGGCTGTCGCATTGTGAGAAATTTCGTGCATTTTCGGCATTTTTCAATATTTTCACAAGTCCGCGATACGAATTTTGACTGCGTCCTGCCGATATTCCTTTCGATACTATTCTGCTTTTTGTATTTCGTCCGATATGAATCATCTTTGTGCCTGTGTCGGCTTGCTGAAAATTGTTTGTAACAGCAACCGAATAAAATTCTGCGCTCGAATCATCTCCTTTGAGAATTGCGCTTGGATATTTCCATGTTATTGCAGAACCTGTTTCTATTTGCGTCCACGACAGTTTGGCGCGGTCGCCTTTGCAAATTCCGCGTTTTGTAACAAAATTTAAAATTCCGCCTTTACCATTTTTATCGCCCGGATACCAGTTTTGCACAGTCGAATATTTAACTTCGGCATCTTTCATTACAACAATTTCAACTATTGCTGCATGAAGTTGATTTTCATCGCGCTGTGGCGCCGTACAGCCTTCGAGATACGACACGTAACTTGCTTCGTCGGCTACAATAAGTGTGCGTTCAAACTGCCCTGTATTTGCAGCATTTATACGAAAATATGTTGACAGTTCCATCGGGCAGCGAACGCCTTTTGGTATGAAACAGAATGAACCATCGCTGAATACCGCAGAATTTAATGCCGCAAAATAATTATCGGTATATGGAACGACAGAGCCGAGATATTTTTTTACCAAATCGGGATAATCGCGAACGGCTTCGCTGAACGAGCAAAAAATTATTCCTTTTTCGGCAAGTGTTTCGCGAAAAGTTGTTTTCACCGAAACGCTGTCCATAACAGCATCTACAGCATAAGAACCAACGCCGGCAAGCGCTTTTTGTTCATCAATTGGAATGCCGAGTTTTTCGAAAGTTTCTCGCAATTCAGGATCAACATCGTCCATACTTTCAAGTCGTGGTTTAGTTTTTGGAGCTGCATAATAAATAATATCCTGATAGTTTATTTCTGGAAGTTCGAGATGCGCCCATTGCGGCATTTTCATTGTAAGCCACTTTCGATAAGCATTCAGGCGAAAATTCAGCAGCCATTCGGGTTCTGCCTTTTTTGTCGAAACAAGTCGTACGATATTTTCGTTCAATCCTTTTGGAATAAACTCCTGTTCAATATTTGTTGTAAATCCGTATTTATAATCGCTATCGGCAATTTCGTTTAATATATTGTTTGTTTCTTTCATTTTTATAATGCAACTGCTAAACTAAAAGTTGTTGAAGCCGCAAAGGTACGAAATAATTCCTACTCAATCGGCAAAATTTATTTTCACATGGTTGCAGAATCAACATATTATTAAAAATCTTAATGTTTATTCCTTTTGTGATTGAAAAAAATACAGATTAATAATTGCACATGATTGTATTGCTGTCGTGTATGTTTGAAAAGATATTACAACCGCTGTTTACAAAAATATTATGCAATATTGATTTAATTTCATAAATTTTTCATTAAATTTGCACAATTGTTTTTATTACTAAATCATGGAAAACGAACAACTGCTTGTTGATATAGAAAAAATTATAAGGTCGAAAAGTCCTTTTTTGGCGAAGGCGTTGCCGGGATTTATTCTACGCTACATTAAACGCATTATTCACGAAGACGAAGTGAACAGCATCCTGTCGAAATACGGACATAATAAAGGTATAGATTTTGCGAATGCAACGCTTAATGAATTAAATGTATCGTACACAGCCCAAGGGCTCGACAATATTGACAATTCGCAAGGTTTGCGTTTCATTTTTGCATCCAATCATCCGCTTGGAGCGCTTGATGGACTTGTATTGATGAGCGCTATAGGAAAACATTTTAACAATAATGTGAAATTTATTGTTAACGACATTTTGATGAATCTTAAACCGCTTGAACCTGTTTTTATTCCCATTAATAAACATGGACGCCAAACAATTGATTATATGCAAAAAACAAATGACGCATACGCTTCAGACTGTCAAATTTTGTATTTTCCAGCCGGTTTGTGTTCACGAAAAATAAAAGGGAAAATTGTTGATTTGGAATGGAAAAAAAACATAATAGGTAAATCGATAGAATACAAACGCGATATTGTTCCTGTTTACTTTTCGGGGAAAAATTCAAATTTTTTTTATCGTTTGGCAAATATCAGGAAAAAATTAGGAATAAAAGCAAATTTAGAAATGTTTTACCTGTCGGACGAGTTTTTTAAACAAAAAAACAGTAACTTTGACCTTGTTTTTGGCGAACCTGTAAAATATCATACTTTCGACAAAAGCAAATCGCATGCAGAATGGATTAATTTTATACGGCAAAAAGTATATTCGCTTGATAAACAAATTATAAAATAAATAAAAACAAATTAAACAAAATTAAAAGCATTATGGAACCTATAATTGCACCTGTCGACAGGAACATAATAGAAACTGAACTTACATCAGACAAATATGTGCGCGACACCAACAACGGCAACAATAAATTATATGTTGTAACCAGCGAAGATTCGCCCAATACAATGAATGAAATAGGTCGTCTGCGCGAACTGTCATTTCGTACAGCCGGTGGCGGCACAGGGAAAAGTCTTGACATAGACGAATTTGACATCCAAAAAAATCCATACAAACAGTTGATTGTGTGGAATCCGCGCGACAGAGAAATTGTAGGCGGATACCGTTATATTTTGTGCGACAGCAATCATATCGACGAACTTGCTACCGCCGAACTTTTTATTTTTACTCAAAAATTTATTGACAAGTACATGCCAAAAACTATTGAACTCGGTCGCTCGTTTGTACAGCCAAAATATCAAAATAATGTGTATGCCCTTGATAATTTGTGGGATGGACTTGGCGCTTTGGTAGTGAAATATCCTGAAATAAATTATTTTTTCGGAAAAGTTACAATGTACGTTTCATATAATATTGCGGCACGAAATATTTTACTTTATTTCCTGCGCAAATATTTTCAGGATAACGAAGAACTGGTTTTGCCTATTCATCCGCTGTTGACCTATGCTCGCAAAAATGAAATGGAACAAATTTTTACAGGCAAAAACTATAAGGATGATTATAAAAATTTGACAAAAAGAATTCGAGAAATAGGCGAACATATTCCGCCGCTTATTAATTCGTACATGAAACTTTCGCCATCGATGAAAGTGTTCGGAACGGCAATCAATCCGGGCTTTGGAGGCGTTGAAGAAACAGGAATATTGATAAAAATAAGCGATATTTACAGCGAAAAACTTGAACGTTACATTGGTCCTTTGCGCAAACTTCGGCGAAAAATAAAATGGTTTAAAATAAGATAACTAAAATTTGTTTACATAAAAATCATTATTAAAAAACGGCAAGTGCAATGAGTATATGTGCAAAGAATAAGAATAAAAAACAATTTTATATCTTTGCCGAATTAATACAGTCATAAATCGAGTGAAAAAAATTGTAAACTATATAATAATATTGATTACCGCAATTTGCGCAAGTAATTGTGCAAACATGAGCAATTCGCTCAGCGGTGGACCAAAAGATACGATTGCTCCTGCAATACTCAAAGAAATTCCAAAGTACGACGAAACAAATGTAAAAGTAAAACAAATTGAAATTACTTTCAACGAATATGTAAAAATTAAAGACAGAAAAAGCTTTATTGTTTCGCCTCCGCTGAAAAGCGCGCCTGCAATTTTTACACGAGGCAAACGCGTGATAACCCAATTTGATTCGGTTTTAGACCCGAATACAACCTATCTGTTCGACTTTGGAAATGCAATAGTTGATTTGAACGAAGGAAATCCATTAGGCGATTACCGTTTGCGATTTTCGACAGGCGATATTATCGATTCCCTGCATTTATCAGGACGGGCGCGACATGCGTTTACATTCGATTCGGTAAAAAATATGAAAGTTTTGCTGTATAAAAACGATATAGATTCGTTGCCGTTTACAACTCCTCCTGATGCAGTTGCCCTTGTGAGCGAAAAAGGTTTTTTTGTAGTGGATGCTTTGAAAAATCAGCCATACAGAGTAATAACCATAGAAGATAAAAACAATAATAACATATACGATGCGGGCGAAATGACAGGTTTTCTCGACAGTATGATAATGCCCGTTACGTTCAGTTCGGATACAATGACAGTCGGCGACTATGAACATGATTCAATAGCAACCTTTGATTATCTTCCGCTTGTGCGAATTTTCCAAGAAAACATAAACAAACAATATCTTGTAGAATATAAACGCGAACAGGAAAGAAAGGCAGTTTTATATTTTGCACAGCATTATCCTGAAATTCATTCGATTGATTTTTTCAGCAGCGATTCTCTTGCACTTGATTCTGAACAGATAATCACCGAAAAATCGTTTTTTGGCGATACTGTTACTTACTGGTTTGCAAATGATAGCGTACCATCAAAAATGTACGCAAAACTTGTTTACACAAAACCCGATTCAATCGGAAACGAAGTCCCGACAGAAGCCATTCTTAAATTCAAAGATTTTGTAAAACAGGATAATATTAATCGAAACAAACGAAAAGGAGAACAGGAAGAAAAGAACGAAATACCAAAACTTCAAATAGCAACGCGAGTAAACGAAACGCTTGTAATGGAAACAGGTTTTAATCTGGTTTTTAATGCCCCGCTGACAAAAATTGATTATGAAAAAATAAATCTTTATCAAATGGATGAAGAAGGTAAAAATCCTAAAAAAATTTCGTTTGAAATAGTGCCCGACACAAGTAATTTATGTAATTATATTTTTAATACAGATAAATGGGAGTCGGGATTGACTTACGATGTTGAATTTTTGGCGGGCGCTTTCTTTGATATATATAATCTTGAAAACGACAGCGTTAACAAAAAAATACAAACACCGAATATCGACAAATTCAGCACAGTAAAACTTGACTTTACAAATGTTGAATGTAATTATATTGTGCATCTTATACGAAACAAAAAAAACGTTCAAACCAAACATATAAACGCCAATGGCATATTGACAATTTCGTTTGTTGAACCTGATACATATTCCATAAAAATTATTGAAGATAAAAACAACAATAAACGCTGGGATACAGGTTCGCTGAAAGCAAGACGACAACCCGAACGTGTAAAATTATACAAACTCGAAGATGGCAAAACAACAATAAAATTTCGACAGGGATGGGAAAATGTGTTACCTATAGATGTAAAAAAACTTTTTGACGAATAATGTAAATCGAATTATCACTTGCGTTTATTCACAGTTTCAAACTGCTGTTTAACAGGTTATTTCATAAAAGGTATTCATTTTTTGAATCCGAATTTCATCAGACAAACCTTTATAAATTCATTCAAATATCATTCATTACGCCTTGTAAATCTGACATTTGACAATTTGTTGTACAATCTTTTATTCAACTGTCATCAAAAACATGACGGCGAATTTGCAAAGCATAATACGACAGTTGCCTACCTGAAAATCAGATTAATAATCAAATTTTTCTTCTATTATAGAACCATCCGATTTTACCAAAAGTTTTACTTCAGCATCCGAAAAACTGCGTTCCATTTCTATTTTGTAAAATATTTCGGTGCCACGGCTTATTTTGTCAATATCTTCAAAATTATATTTGGGATATTTTGTTTCGGCTGCATTTTTCACAACAGCAGGCAATTCGGAGCGAAAAATTTCCTGAACAATCATTAAAAGATTGCCTTCTAAATCGTAATAAACCTTGTAATCTTTGAATTTTACATCAAACTCTACTTCGTAAATTTTTCCATCGGTTTCCCATTCAATATCGTAAGATTTGGGAAAATCGGTTTTGAATTTTTGCTGAAGTTCGGCAGACGGCATAATGTCGTGCGAATGTGAATGTTTGTACTTTTCAATCATTTCTGCAATTTCTTCATTTGAATATTTAGTCGAAATTGGAGAATTTGCCTGCGTTGCTGTTTGTGCAAAAAAGTTGCAACTCGTAATTACGCTTATCGCAATTACACTTAAAAATTTAACTGATTTCATTTTATCTTCTGTTTTTTTACTAATAAATTTAATTTTCACACAAAAGTACTGTTCAATTTTGGAAAGATTTTGGAAAAATGATTTTTTTTTTTGAAAATTATTTAAATAAAATCACTGCTGCCCGCTAAACACAAGAACAAGAAAAGGTAATTGCAAAGCGTAGCCAAAGATAGCAAACATCAATAAAAATCAAACACAGCGTGAACAAAAAATCAATATTCCGAACACAAATTATGTGAATTTTAAAGTTTTTTAATTGTTTATAGTATCTGTTTTATGATAAGTCGAATAAAAATTTTACCTTTGCAGGTTCAAAGCATATAATTTTTGTAAAAAAATGAAAAAAATAAGAATTATTACCGTTTTGTTTGTTGCGATTGTTGCATTATCGTCATGCAGCAAATATGAAAAACTTTTGAAAAAATCGGACAACGAAACCAAATACAAATTGGGAATGGAATGTTATAACAAAGGCAAATATCGTTATGCAACCAAATTTTTAGAACCTGTTTTACTTTATCTCAGAGGAACGGAACGCGACGACAGCGTAAACTTTTATTTTGCCAAAGCATATTATCTGTCGGGCGACCCTTATACGGCTGAATATTCTTTTGACATGTTCAAAAGAACTTTTCCGCGCAGCGCATTTGCCGAAGAAGCAACATTTTTATATGCAGCATGTCTGTATTCGCAATCGCATCGTCCTGAACTCGATCAGGTTCCGACTGTCAAATGCATAACCGCCCTGAATGAATATCTTTATGCGTTTCCTAACGGCAATCCTGAACAGAAAAAAAAGAGCGAAGAGGTATTAAGCGAATTGCAACAACGACTTGTTTATAAATCGTTTATGGCTGCAAAACTATATTTTAAAATAGAAGATTACCGTTCGGCTATCGAGTCATTTAAAAATCATTTAAAAGATTATCCAGATTCAAAACATCGCGAAGAAACGCTGTTTTTAATTCTTAAATCAAGTTATTTGTATGCTACTCACAGTAAATATGATAAACGCAGAGAACGTTATCAGAATACTATTGA
>JAITLJ010000003.1 GCA_031277925.1 Prevotellaceae bacterium
TTTCTGCGTTTCTGTTTGCTGTTTTTTGTCTTTAAAGTATAGCAACAATATACCACTCAAACCACACAAACACAAACTCCACGTTATTAAATAATTATAATCATAATGAGTTTTTACTAACATTGCAGTTAAACGATCGCTGGCTATACTATTGTCCTTAACAGTTTCTTTATACAACTGACTGTCAAGCGATATCGTACCCTCGTTATGACCAACGTATTTTTGTTTTGGAACTGTAACGCACAACGCTGCAAAAATAAATAAGGTAATTATTAAAACCTTTTTTTGTTTCCTGTTCATATCTTTTGTTTTTTATTTAGTTAATTTTTATTTATACATTTCTTTTATTTTTTAATTTTGTTTGTTCTTTAATCAACTGCACGAGGGCTTCGTGTATCTCTGTTGTCTTGGGCAGTTCAAACACATTATTTGTATCAACTGAATGCAGTTTATTTCGTAACCCAGCATTTTCCTTTTTAATGCGCTCCAATTCTGATTGAAGCACAGTGATTTTTTCATTTAAGTTTTTGTTTTCGTTCTTTAATGTACCAATTATTTCTGCCTGCTGCTCAATCTTATCTATTAAATTGACATTCTCCTTATTGTCTTTTTTACAACTATCAAAATAATTTATCAATGCAGTTGCATTTGCACGCGTAGGTGTCGTTATTCCCTTTCTATAATTAGTAATAGACGTTTCGTGGATATTCGTGCTTTTCGCGATTTTATACGCTGTTATCTCTGATTGTTTTAATAATTCGAGAGCCTTTTTTATTAAATTTTCATCTCTTTTCATTCTAATATTAGATTAATTTATTTGAATTTTTAACACTTTTGTTATTTTTTTTCATTTATATCTATTTGATAATTACACTTTTAGCATTATTTAACTCTATTATTAGTATCTATATTCTAATAATAGTGTATATTTGCAAAAAATTACTTACACCCCCTGAGTAAAAAAATATAGCGTATTGACATAAAACTTACGCAAATGGAAGGGCAAAAATAAGAGCAGGGGATAGTAAGATAAAAAAACTCGAATTTTTGTCCTTTTTATTTAAAACGCAAATATAATAAAATTAAATATATAACAAAAAAAAAGAAAAAAAATGGAAAGAATTAACGAATTTGAAAAAATTTTGACTGACAGAGTAAGTCAAATTGAAAACCAAGACGTAACGATTGACCAATTCAACAAGTTTTTAATGAGCGATGGTCAAATCAGATACCGTTACATCAGCATTTTGTTAGGCTGCGAAATTAGCGCATACTACAAAGGGATTCGGTATTACGGAATTGCTACTGACAGTGTAAGTAAGCACTTAAAATTAACGATTGATTATAATTTTTAAGAAATGCGGACAAAAAAAACAGGAGCAAAACTGCAACGCAGAATGGAAAGCTCCTGTCCCCTTAAAGGATTTTAGCACGCAAAATTAATAAAAAAAATTGAACAAGCAAAAAAAAAGAAAAAAAAATGGAAGAAATAACAGAAAGCAGTTTTGAAAAAATACTCGAAATATTAAAAGAAATAAAACAACTGCTTAAATCGTCAAAAAAAGAAGAAGACGCTGTGTCGTTTGAAGAAGCGATGCAACTGCTTCGCATAAAATCCCCTGCAACCCTTATTAGATATGAAAAAGAGGGCTTGTTAAGCAGTACTGCTGTCGGGAGGCGTAAATTTTTTAGCAAATCGCAAATCAACAATCTTAAATCAATAAAAAAATGAAAATCAATTACACACAATTAATTGCTACCTGTTTCGCTGCAATGTGCAGCGTGGTAGCTCTGGGCTTTCAACTTTTCGGAGTTGAAGGGCAAGGGTTCGTAACGGCTTTAATCGCCGCTCTGTTTGCTCTCTGTCTTTATGACAAAAGAGATTTTAAAATTATATCAAAAAAGATTAGACGGCGTATAGCCAAAATTACGCTCAAAAATCAATTAAAAAAGTAAAGACTATGTGCGAAATTTGCAACAGCATTAACCCGAGTAATTGCCCGATTTGCGGGCATATCGAAGAGCAGGAAGTCTATTTAATAGACTGCCCTGACTGCAAAGGCGACAGCAAGCATTGCTGCACCTGTTACGGCGCAGGCGTAACGTTTAATGTCGATATTGACGATTTGCCCGACAGCGCAAAGGTAGAATGTCCCGTCTGCGGACTTACAGTCGAAGCGCACGAAATATCATTCAACAAGTGTCGCGAATGTAATAGAATAGAAGACGCAGCAGAAGAGGCGCGGTTTCAGCGTTCTATGAAAAAAATAGACGCTCACATTGAAAATATCAGAAAAATAAACTCACTGCTGTATGCGCAGCAGTGAGCGGTAAAAAATCTAAAAAATTTTAGATAATGAACGCAAAAATAATAAAAAAAAATTAAACAACAAAAAATCAAAAAAAAATGGAACAGGAAACAAACGCTCGAATATTTGAAGAACTGAAAAAAGACATTTTAGAAAGAGCAAAACTGAACGGCTCATGTATTATAGAGTACAGAAGTGCAGCTAATGCAAATAATTTGACAACGCTAATGCGAGTAGTTAAAAGGAACTTCGTATGGTGTTGTCAAAGGGATATAATAACAGGCTCGATGATAAATAAATATCAAGACATGTTTAATGATAGCGAAATATTTTACAATCAAGATGTAAAATATGGCTATCTGCTTTTAGACGAAGGAGAGAAAACCGCGTGCGGTAACACGTATGTTTTCGCAACAAATAAATCTACAATAAACGCAGATTGTCATGCAATGATTATTGCTGATAAATCTGCACATGTTATCGCACATAACGATACGTTCGTAACAATGTTAGATACCTCAACAGGACGTTTTTATGGAAGAGCGCGAGTAGAGGTGTTCGGCAATACTGAAATTGAATTAAACGACAGTTCTACTGCTTACGTATATTCAAACCCAAAATCGATAGCAGGACATGACTATTCAGTTATTTATATACAAGACATAGGCGGTTTGCCTGCGATAAACTGTAAGCTGTCAGACAATGCAATTGTAATAAATACGAAATTACAAACAAGACATTATATAAACGAAACTATTAATCTTAAAAAATAAAATAAAATGGAACAAGAAGAAATTAAATTAGTACAATCCCCTGTAATCCGACACAGACTAACGGAATTGGGATACAAAGTGACACAACGAATTGCTGAGCTGAATATAGAAAATCAGGTAGCGACAGTAGACAGTGTAACAGCGTTAAAATCGCTGCGTGCAGAACTGAACAAAGAGGCAAAAATATTTGAAGCGCAGCGTAAAGCGGTAAAAGAAGCCATACTTACGCCTTACGACCATTTTGAATCTATTTACAAGGCTGAAATTATCGACAAGTATAAAAATGCAGACGAACTGTTAAAGTCGAAAATTAACGCGTTTGAAATGAAAATCAAATCGGAAAAACGGCAAAGACTGATTGACTATTTTAATGAAATAGTCGAACATGAAAGTATTACATGGCTATCCTTCGACCGGCTGAATATCGAAGTAGGTCTGTCAATATCAGAAAAAAAATACAAGGAAGAAATCCTTGCTGCTGTTGGCAAAATCATTGAAGATTTAGACCTTATACGCACAGAAACATATTACGCCGAAATCCTCGTAGAGTACAAAAAAACACTCAACGTTTCACAAAGTATTACAGTTGTCAGACAGCGCAGAGAATTAGAACGCATAGAGCAGGAGCGCATAAAACAGCAACGCGCCGAAACGAGAATTGACGCGCTTAAAAAACTGTCGTTTCTGTACTCCGACATTGCAAATGCTTATTACTTTATGCACGATAACACAATTTCAATTTCACGCAATGATATTGAAAATTTAGAAAATCAAGCATGGATGGAACGGTACGTAGAATTTGAACGCACAGCAAAAAAACAACAAGACGAGAAAAAAGAACAGTTGAAAAAGCCTGTTGTAGAAGACTTACAAAAGCATGTTGCAGAAGAACCTGTTATACATGACTTGCCGCCGCAAACAGAAACACAAGAACTTTATCAAGCGCAGTTTTTAGTAACAGCCACACTTAGAGAACTAAACGCGCTTAAAGAATTTTTAATATCAAATAATTATCAATATAAAAACATATAAAATGGAAATAAACAAACAAAGCGAAACATTAACAACGCAGCGCAAGAGCATTGCAAATTTCCTTAATTTGCCAGCTACTGCAAAATTTCTGTCTGACACGCTATCAGACAAAAAAGGTGAATTTATAAGCAATTTAATAGCGTTGTGCGATGCAGACGAAAAACTCGCAAAATGCGAACCTGCATCTCTTATGAAATGCGCCCTGAACGCAACGGCTCTTAACTTGCCGCTAAATAAAAATTTAGGGTACGCATACGTAATCCCGTATAACGACATTCCAAGTTTTCAAATCGGGTACAAAGGTTTGATACAACTTGCAATACGCACGGGACAATACAAGTATTTGAACGCAACGGCAGTCCGTGAAGGCGAAATAAAACGCAATAAAATTACAGGACATCTCGAATTTCTGGGAGAAAAACCCAACGCTGCTGTAATTGGTTACATTGCATATTTAGAAATGACAAACGGTTTTTCATCTTCATTTTACATGTCCGAAGACGACATCGAAAAACACGCTTTGCGATTTTCTCAAATGTACAAAGCAGATAAAAAATACGGCAAGGCAAGTTCAAAATGGAGCGACCCTGACGCACGCCCTAAAATGGCGTTAAAAACAGTATTAAAAGGGCTGCTTGGCACGTATGGATTAATGACAACCGAATTTGCGCAAGCGTTTGAAGCCGACAGCGACGAAGCAGAAACAGGCGGACATCGCTATCAGGAAGCAGAAATAATACAACAGGACGACCCCGAGCCTGAAACATGCAAACATGAAACATGCGAGCATGTTAGCGATAAACAGAATGTAAATACTTTGAAAAAAATTAAAATATAATTATGTATAAAATTTTATCGTCAAGCAGTATAGGCAATGCCGTAATTTACTTTGATACAATCCTTGTCGATTGTGGCATTGCCTTTGCCACGATAAAACCATACATTAAAAATATTCAGTTAATACTTTTATCACACGAACACGGCGACCATTTCAACCCCTCAACGCTTAAAGCAATTCAATTTGAACGCCCGAGTATAAGAATTGGCTGCGGCAATTTTATGACCGAAAAACTGACAGATTTAAAAAACATTGACGTATTTGAAATTGGAAAGGTTTACAATTATGGAGCGTTCAAAGTTTCTCCTGTCAGGCTGTATCACGATGTCCCAAATCTGGGGTACAGAATATTCAAAGGCGACAAAAAAATATTTCATGCAACCGACACTTTCACACTCGAAGGTATCGCTGCAAAAAACTATGACTTGTACGCACTTGAAGCTAATTATGACGAAACCAAAATTTGGGAAGTGATAAAAGAAAAAGAAATGCAAGGCGAATATGCGTACCAGCGCGGAGCGATTAACAGCCATTTAAGCATTCAGCAGGCGCAGAACTTCGTTATCAAAAACGCAAATAACAATTACGAATTTATAACATTACATCAATCAAAAGAATTTTAAACACAAAAAAATAATAAAAATGATAACAATTAGCTTATGTCTTTCGGACATACCGAAAGAAAAAATTCAACAGTCGCCAAACGGAAAAAAATACATTAATCTTATACTTTCCGAGCGCAAAGAAGCAGGACGGTTCGGCGACACGCACACTCTTTCAGTATCAAAAACAAAAGAAGAAAGAGAATCGGGCGCTAAAACCGTATACGTAGGACGAGGGACGCAATACGCGCCAAAAACAGAATTAAGCCCGCAGCAGGCAGATGATTTACCCGCTCACGATCTTCCCTTTTAACGCAAAAAACACACATAATGAAAGTAACACTCGAAGAACTAAAAACAGAAGCGCAAAGCATGCAAAACTTTTTAGAATGTATGATACCTTGCGAAATAGAAGCAACTATCGACCATGCTAAAACGCTTGCCGTGTTTCATGCTCGGTCAGGACAAATGCTTTCAGATGCAAAAATGATTTACAAAAGCAAAAAAAGCGGACAGATAGCCGAAGTAATTATAAAAATAGCAAAAGAAGGCTACCTGTCGGCAAAAGCACAAAACGCCTTAATCGATACGCTGGCACAGGAAGAGGCGTACATGGTAGATTGGCTCGACAGAATTAACGCAAACTGTGTACATCAAATAGACCTGTGTCGCACTATAATTTCAAAATTCAAAGAAGAAATGAAGATGTCGAACATCCCCGAAACAACAATAAAATACGGATATTAATATGAAAAAACAGGTAAAAACAATAGCGTATTATAAAGCTAAGTTAGATAAAGTATTCAGTGAATACATTAGACTGCGGGATGCAGACGACAACGGACATGTAAGATGTATATCGTGCAATAAGTTTGTTACATGGAAACAGGCAGACTGCGGACATTACGTAAACAGGCAACACATGGCTTTACGATACGATGAAAAAAACTGTAACGCACAATGCCGCTACTGTAACCGATTTTGTGAAGGAAACATGATTGGCTATAATGAAGGACTGATAAAAAAATACGGCAGCGATGTAATAGAATATTTAAAAATTAAAAAGCACAACGAGTGCAGGTTCACAGCAGTAGAATATCAACTGCTAATCAACATGTACTCCAATAAAGTTAAAGAATTAAAACAACAAAAAGCATAAGAAAAATGGAAATAAAAAAAGAAGATATTGAACAACTTCGCAAAGATTACAAAAATAGCAGATTAAGCGATGTTATCTTAAAAAAAGAGCAAATGCTGCCCAAAGTGGAAATAAAAAAAGAACTGCCGATTGTTTCGTTAGAACAGGCAGTGAGGCTCAAAGCATTAGGTTTTGATTGGAAACCGACAGCTTACTATGATTTTACGATTACTGCAATAGCCGCTCCTACCGTTGCCCTCGCGTTAAAATGGATGCGTAATGAAACGAAAATCTTGTTTTATATATGCCCATTAGAGTGTGTGGACGGAGTTATATATTGTACATGTCATTCAGGGAAAGACCATACTATATCAAATTCTTTCATACATCAAAATTACGAAGATGCAGAATCGTATTTATTAAATGAATTATTAACAATTTTAGAAAAGGAAAAAAAGTAATGGAAACAAAAGTAGTAACAACACATGAATTGTTCCAAAAATATTTTGGCAATGTGGGTGCAGTCAATTTAAAACACCCGAAAATGGAAGCATTTTTTAGCGAATTAAACGAAGTCTGCAAAGAAGAAAATCGTCAACGATTGGAACAGGAGCAGAAGCAGGAACAGCAGAAAGAACAATGAAAACAAAAGAAATAACAGAAATATTAGGACTCACGAACATTAACGATGAGGAATTTAATGTTTTTGCCGCAATAGGAACTCCTGCGGAAGACCTTGTTATAATAGACAACATGTTATCACTCATGCGCACATATCAATTAATGAACAAGCGTAAAGGCGTAAAAATTAAATTAAAACAAATGCTTGGCGAGTACATAAATAATATATAGAGTAAATTATGAAACAGAAAAAAGCAAACGAAGACAGAAACAGTATGGGTTATCATGTCAACTGGGAGGTTGAACTATGGGAATGGACTAACTATTTGCGTAGAGAAACGGAAGTAAAACGGAAAACTTTTAAGACAAAAATAGAAGCGCAGAAATGGATAGCATCGAGGGGGGAGCAGGGACACGTATTACAAATTAGAGTGTTCCGTCTAACCTATGACAACCGCGACTATCCGGTTTTACCGACACGGAAAATCATGCTTGAACAAGGTTTTAATATGCCTGAAAATCGGTCTAATTTGGATTGGAAATGAAAAGAATAGTACAAATATCAGAACAAGAATACAAAGTACTTGCACAAAAAGCAAATTATAATCAAAATGAAAACAATTAAAGAAGCGGCGCATGAATATTTTCGCGCAGGACAGTTAGGATTTAAGCCTGCTGCCGATACAGAAGCAGCATTTATCGCAGGCGTTGAGTTTGCGCAGCAATGGATAAGCGTTGATAAAGAATTGCCCGAAGTGGGGCAAATAGTACTTGTGTCAGACAAAGACAAAGACGTTCTTATTGACAAATTATGCGAAGACGGCACATGGCTTTTACACGACTTTGAAGACGTAACCCACTGGCGACCGATAGAATTAAAAATGAAAGATTATGAATAAACTAAATAAAAGATATGAATAAATTAGAATTAAAAGACGTCATCGGCTACGTTCCGTACGGATTGTGCATAGCAAAAGATGATAATGTGATTAACGTTTCCACTATTTTTCCTCCGCTGGATTTTGCTTACATCAAAGA
>JAITLJ010000130.1 GCA_031277925.1 Prevotellaceae bacterium
GAGAATAGATACCGGTTTGCCGTTTGTTACCAATGGCAACCATGAATTTTCGCCTTCCGCGAAGACAAACTGTTCCTGTCCGGAAAGGCTGCCTGCCATAAGCAGCAGGACTGCTAAAAATGTGGTTAAATGTTTCATTGTTTTGTTATTGTATTATAGTTAAAGTAATCAATGTCTATGTATCCTCCTGCCGTTTTTGTGGCATTAATTTATATTATTGTATTGTTTGGTTTCAAATTTTCTATATATTCGGTTGGCGACATGCCATAGAATCCTCTGAATGAGGTTGAAAAATGCGAAACATTGCTAAAGCCCGTAGCATAAGCAACTTCTGCTATTCCGAATTTATTTTCCGATAACAGTAAGGCTGCCTGTTTCATTCGTATATTGCGAATAAAATCACGTGCCGACTGATTTGTTAACTCTTTCAATTTTCTGTGCATGTGAACGCGGCTCATTCCGACATTATCTGCCAAAAATTCAACGTTCAATTCTTGATTTGACAGATTATCGCTAATGACTTTCATTACTTTATTCATCAAAATTTCATCAGCTGATTTCATTTCTATGCGTGTTATTTTGTCATCATATTCCTGTCCGCCACTGAATTTTTTTCTTAAAATTTCACGATTGGCTATCAAATTATTTATAGTTTGTTCGAGTACGCCTGTATGGAATGGTTTTGTGATATAAGCATCGGCGCCTGTTTCCAAACCTTCTATAAAATCTTTTTCCTGTATTTTTGCCGTCAGTAATATTATAGGTATGTGGTTGATATTGATGTTTTGTTTTATTTTGTAGGTAAGCGTTATTCCGTCCATTATGGGCATCATTACATCGCTCACCACGGCATCGAAACGTTCTTTCAATATCAATTCCAATGCTTCTTTGCCGTTGTTGCAATCTTTTACGCGATAGGTTGACGACAGTTCTTTTGCTATATATCGGCGCAATTCGTCTTCATCTTCTACTACAAGCACTTTGTATTTTGTTTTTGATGCAGAGATGGCCATTTTTTTACTGTAGATATCATTTTCTTCCGAAAATTCAACATTATTTGCATTGAAATACATTGATGTGCGTATAGCGGCTTTTTCGGGTGTTTCCATTTCTTCGGGCAACAGGTGGTCTTTTCCAAGAGGTATTCGAACTATCATTTGAGTTCCGGTTTCGTTATCATCACGTCTTTCGGCATAAATAATGCCATGATGGAGTTTTACAAGTTCGCGGGCTAAATGCAAGCCTATTCCTGTTCCGAATTTTGTATCCAAAGCGGTAGGGTTGATTTGATAAAAGCGTTCGAAGATGCGTTCTATATTTTTTACATCTATGCCTATGCCATTATCTGTAACCCTGATTTCAAAATATTCTTTTGTCGGCAACCGTTTATCGTTTTTGCCTGTTGTAAGTTTCACCGTGATTTCGCCATTGTCGCGAGTAAATTTGAATGCGTTTGAGAAGATATTAAGCATGACTTTATCAAAATAGTTAAGGTCAATCCACACTTTAAGGTCGTTAAAAGGAGTATCGAATATAAAACTTATATTTTTCTGTTGTGCCAGATATTCAAAAGTATTCATCAAATCATTTATAAAGCCTACAATATCTGTTTCGCGACAACCGAGCCGTATTAGGCCTTTGTCGAGTTTGCGAACATCCATTAGCTGATTTATCAAACGAAGTATTCGCTGTGCATTTCGGTATATTATCATGTAGGTTTGATGCGTTTTTTCATCGATATTGTTTTTTAGCAATTTTTCGAGTGGATTGATAATAAGCGTCATTGGCGTGCGTATTTCATGCGAAATATTAATAAAAAATTGCAATTTTGCTTCGTTTATTTCCTGATTATGTTCTTTTATAAGCAATTGCTGGCGATAGTGTATTTTTGCATAAATAAAACTTATAATTGCAAATATCAGTGAAGCGCCAAACATAATAAACAGTATTGTAGCCCAGTCTGTCTGGTACCATGGATGATCTATTGTTATAAAAATCGTTTTTTGAGAATCTGGAAGATTGGCTACGCGTATCGTAAATTTGTAGTGTCCCGGCTGTAAGTTATTGTAAGTTACCTGATTTACTCCCGGCGGCATGCTTATCCATTCTGTTTGTTTTCCATGCAGCATATATTCGTAAATCGTATGTTTGGCATTGACAAAATCGAAGTTTGAAAATTCAAGTGTAAACGTATTGTCTTTGTGTGAAAGATGAAATGTGCCGGCATCCAAAACCGAAGTTTCTATTATTGTGTGATTGCCCGAAACATCGCTTTTATTTATTGATTTGTTGGAAACGTAAAAAGCCGTAAGATACAGAGGCATTTCTGCCCGCGGTTCTGTTATGTCGGATGGATAAAAAGATGTTACGCCGTTTGTGCCGCCGAAATATAATTTTCCTTTTTTGTCTTTGAATATTGCGCCGCGAGTAAATTCATTATCCGGCAAACCGTTACCTGTATAGTAATACGAATATTTGTGTGCGAGGGGATCATATTTATAAATTCCATGATAGGTGCTGAACCATATTTTACCATCGTTGTCTTCGCATATTCCGCAAATCATTTCGCCGCTTTTGCCGCTTGGCAGTGGAATATTTTCCATAAGGCTGTTTGATTTGTCAAAGCGATACAGTTGTGATGTTGTTCCTATCCATATTGCGCCATAACTGTCTTCACACAAAGCATTTACTATGCTGCCCGGAAGAAGATTGTTGGCGTTGAAATAATTTATGAATGTTTTTGTTACAGGATTAAAGCAGCTCAATCCCTTATAATGTCCAATCCATACAAAACCTTCGCTGTCGCACAGTATATAATTTATCCAGTCGTTACTCAGTTCGTCAAGTGCCCAATTATTTTCTTCCTGTTTGGACGATTCGTAATGCTCTATGCTGCCGTTAACAATATCAAGCATAAACAAGCCTGAGCCTAAGGTTGCTATCAATAACTGTTTTTTATTGTTTTCGGTAATATAACATACTTTTTCGCTCGACAGTTGAGAAATATATTCGCACTGTCCTGTTTTGCGATTCACGCGGGCAAGTCCTTTCATATAGGCGGCAATCCACAGATTGTTTTCCGAATCTTCAAATGCGCACAATACGATGTCCGACATTGATTGTGGAGATGATGTCTGATAAAAATGAACCGAACGTTTTGTTTTTTCGTCTAAACCGTACAGACCGTCATTGTCGGTAGCAATCCATAAGGTATTATTCCTGTCTTTGCTTACAGATGTTACGCAGTTTGAGCCTATAAGATTATTATTTATCGACCGGTAGCCATAGTAATCATATATACTTTGTTCGGTTGGAATATGCAATACTCCTTTTTGAAACAGTCCAAGCCAAATACCGTTTTTATTATCCTGAAATATTGCATGTACCTTACTTTTGTTGATATTAAAAGGCGCCGAATTGGCATCAATATCTTCTATGGCGTTTTTTCGGGCATTATAATATTTCAAACCCTGTCCGTCAGTACCTATAA
The DNA here is from genome assembly GCA_031277925.1 of Prevotellaceae bacterium. Lineage (GTDB taxonomy): Bacteria > Bacteroidota > Bacteroidia > Bacteroidales > UBA932 > JAIRKV01. The sequence continues at coordinate 3,491 of JAITLJ010000130.1, forward strand.
GCAAACGGTTGTCTTTGCTTAACAGCATTGAATAAATAAACTGATTGTCGCTTTTACTCGAAACCGAAACAAAACATTCTTTTTCGCGGTCGTACCTGTTCAAGCCTTTGGTAAGCGTGCCTGCAAATAAATTGCCATCGCGGTCTTCGGCTATTGCCGAAATATTATTACTCGAAATTTTATCAGGAGAGCGAAATTTGCTTACCGTTTTATTTTTTCTATTGTAACTGTTAATTCCGTTTGCATCTGTTCCTATCCATATCAAACCGTACAAATCTTTGTAGATACAGTTAAGATAAATACTGCTCAGGCGAGTTGATATGTAACTTTCGTACATTGCAAATTCTTCGCCCTTACGCAAAATAAACAATCCATGTCCCGAAGTGGTAATCCACAAATCGCCGTTTTCTATTTCTATAATGCCCATAATATGCGCAGTAACTGTATCGTTTTCCTGAATCATCTTGATTTCTTTGAAATTGTCAGTTTCTGCGCAATATTGCATCAATCCCAATATTGTGCCTGCATACAACTGTCCGCTGCTGTTTTCAAAAAGAGTGCGCACATAATTATCATTTAGCGAATTTGCATCATTTTCAGTATGTTGATATTTAACAAATTTAAGTGCATCAAAGCGCGTCAGTCCATATTCGGATGCTATCCATATAAAGCCTTTTGAATCCTGATAAATGCTGTTGATTAAATTGCTTGACAAACCGTTTTCTGACGAATAATAATTTACCATTTGCGCCTGTAAGGAACCCAAAAACAAAATGTTACACACAGAAAACACTAAGATGCGGAAACACAGAAATATATATTTTTTTATTTTACCCATGCGATGTTTACTCTTATTTTAAAGTTCAAAATTAATATTTTTTTTACAATCATTAACAAGCGTCTTATTTTAACGCTTTACATGATTTTGTATTAAAAATCAAATTATTACATAAAACAGGCAACAATGATGTAACACAAACGAAACAATCTGTTACAAATTTTAAAGCCAAAGTAACCTGCGCAAACAAGTTTGTTTCATTTTTTATATGCAGGCATCTTTCTATGCAATACCTTTGCATTCACAAATGTTAACACAAATAAAAATGTACGGAATAAACGTTAAATCACTCATTAAAAGAAAGTAAAACACAGTTAATCAATACAAATAAAAAAATGTAACAACATATTTAAAAACATGTACAACAACTTAATTAAAAAATTATTTATGGATTTAATCAAATCAAAAAAAGCAGGCTTAAACATACTGTTAAAAACAGTTGCCTGCATGTTATTTTTGATTCCTTCGTGTTTGTTGGCTCAAACAGGAGGAATAGCGGTCAAAGGACAGGTAACGGTTGACGACCAGCCTTTGGCAGGAGTAACTGTAATGGTACAGGGTACCAGCAGATATGCAATGACCGATGACGGTGGAAACTATTCAATTACGGCTGTTGACCAAAACTCCGTACTTGTGTTTTCTTTCATTGGTTATAAAACGGTAAACGAAACTGTTGGCGCACGCAGTGTTATTAACATTGCCATGGAAGAAGACGTACAGCAGTTGGAACAAACGGTAGTTATCGGATACGGTACACAGCGAAAAGAAGCGGTTACAGGTTCGGTAATATCTATGGGTGGCGAAACTATCAAGGAAGTAGCAGCGGCTAATCTTTCACAGGCTTTACAGGGTCGTTTTGCAGGGATTGAAATGACACAAACCAACTCTCAACCGGGTGCGCAGATGCAAATACGTGTTCGCGGTCAGCGCTCTTTAAACGCTTCCAACGACCCGCTGATTGTGCTGGATGGTATTCCTCTGCCTAGCACGTTTACTTTCAGCGACATCAACCCAAACGATGTTAAAAGTGTAGATATCTTAAAAGATGCTTCGGCAACAGGTATTTACGGTTCACGCGGCGCTAACGGTGTTATCTTAATTACGACTAATAAAGGTACTATCGGACAAAAACCAATAATTTCGTACAATGGGTACGTAGGAGCAAAGACTCTGTTCGCCGAATATCCCATGATGACAGGTCCTGAGTTTTTAGCTCTGCGCGAAGCAGCCGGAACATATCATGGACTTTCGGCAGACGAAAAGGACAATATCAACACTAATTGGCAGGATTTGTTTTACAAAACAGGTCTGGTTACAAATCACGACGTTGGAATTTCAGGCGGTGCAGAGCAAGTCGCTTACAATTTCGGACTTGGTTATTATAGAGAAGAAAGTATGATACCAACTCAGAATTATAGCCGTATATCATTACGCGGTACTATTGACCAGCAAATAGGCAAATATTTCCGCTTCGGCATTACTACAAACAACAGTTACACCATAAGTAACGGTATGCAGATAGGGCTGTACGGAGTGCTCAACTCTTCGCCGCTTACCAGCCCCTACGATGAAGATGGAAATTTAAAAGAACGTAACGATTTGATAGTGCAGGGAGACAAACAGTTTGTTCTAACTAAGGAAGTTGTAGAAAGCTTGGAAGAAAATGATAAATGGCTTAATCAAAGTAAAGGTTTCGGCACATACAACAACATATTTGGCGAAGTAAAGGTACCATGGGTCGAAGGTTTGAAATATAAATTAAATCTGGGATTGAACTTCCGCATGAGCGATGGAGGTAGTTATACCGGTATAGGCGTGAACAGTTCTACGTCAGACAGCCCCTCAACGGCTTCTATATCTCGTTCATTCAATACTAGTTGGACTATTGAAAACCTGATAACCTACGACCGTACCTTTGCCGAAAAACATCAGGTAAATGTTGTAGGGCTTTTCTCTGCCGAACAAAACCACTATCATTCTACTTATATCTCGGCAAGAAATATTCCTGCAGATTTTCTGCTTTATTATAATCTTGGGATGGCTCCTTCCGAAGATGTTTCCATAGATCCGAATTTTCAAGGTTATGAGGAAAGTGCATTGATTTCGTGGATGGGACGTGTTATATACTCCTACGATGGACGTTATATGCTGTCGGCTGCTTTTCGCTCAGACGCATCTTCACGGCTTGCGCCGGGATATCAATGGCATACTTACCCAGCCGTATCACTTGGATGGAATATACATAAAGAAAAATTTATGGAAAACGTATCGTTCATCAACAGTCTGAAATTACGTGCAGGCTACGGCGAAACATCCAATGAGTCCACTAGCCCTTATGCTACACTTGGACAGTTGAGTACAAGGTTCTATAACTTCGATACAAATTATCAAACGGGTTACTATGTATCTCAATTACCCAATCCTACGCTGGGATGGGAATATTCCGAAACATGGAACTACGGTATGGATTTTACTCTGCTAAAAAACAGGTTGTCGGGTACTATAGAATACTATGTACAAAATACCCATGACGTATTGATACAGTTAGATCTGCCGCGTACTTCGGGCGTATCGGCCAGATACTGGTCAAATATGGGGCAAACTCAAAACAAGGGATTTGAACTTTCACTTAATGGAGTAATTCTGGAAAACCTAAACGGCTGGCATTGGGAAGCAGGTATCAATTTATATACCAATAAAAATAAAATAGTTGCCCTCGCTTCAGGAGCAACAAGGGATATAAATAATGGCTGGTTTGTAGGCTATCCTATTGATGTGCTTTATACCTACGAAATGTTAGGACTTTGGCAAAAAGATGATCCCGACTTCAAATATCTCTCATTATTTGAAGGAGATAGTGGAAATGAGGGAATGATTAAGGTGAGATATTTTGGCGAACGTGATGTTAATGGTGCTCCTACCCGAGCTATCGGAGACGACGACAGAGTAATCAGAAAACTTGATCCTGATTTTCAAGGCGGATTTAACACCAACGTCAATTGGAAAAATTTCGACCTGACTATTGTAGGCGCTTTCAAAAGCGGCGGCACTCTCATTAGTACCCTTTACGGCTCAAGCGGTTATCTTAATCAGTTAACCGGACGCCGCGGACAGGTTTCGGTTGACTACTGGACGCCCGAAAATACTGGTGCCAAATATCCCAAACCCGGCGGTGCATCTGCTTCGGCAGAAGGACCAAGACATGGTGACTTGCTCAATCTTTTCGATGCCTCGTATGTGAAAATACGCACCATTACACTGGGTTATAACTTTGAACAGAAATGGGTAAAAGATGCAGGTATTAAACGATTACGTTTATATGCATCAGTACAGAACCCCTTTGTTTTGTTTTCTCCGTATCATAACGAAACAGGCATGGATCCAGAGCCTAACTCTTATGGAACTCAAAATCAAGCAGTGGGGGCATACCAAGCGCGCTTTGCAGTTATCGGCACCAATGCGCCACAAACCCGTACATGGTTGCTTGGCATTAATTTAACATTTTAAAAATATGAATAGTAAAAACTATATAAAAAAGTAAGATCATGAAAAATAAAAGTATAAAAATTTTTACAGGAACATTACTGTTGACTCTGTTCCTTTCAATAACATCTTGTAGCTATTTGCTTGAAGAACAACCGCGCTCCAAGTTTACACCTACCTATTTCAAAACTGCAGAAGGCGTTAATGGAGGATTGACTGCCCTGTACGCCCATCTGCGCGATATGTACGGGCAAGGTTATTACTACGGTTCTTGCGTTGTAGGTACCGACGAATATACCTACGGACCTATTAACAACGGTAACTTTTTGTCTCATGACATGTCAGGACAGCAAGCATTGCAGGCTTCCAACAGTCGTAGCGATGTTGTGTGGAATACTGTATTCACTTATATCAATACCGCCAGCGGTATCATGGAAAATGCAGAGGCAGTAGGACTGTCGGACGCTCTGGTTGCCGAAGCATGCTTTTTCCGCGCTTTCGATTACTTTCTCTTAGTGCAAACTTTCGGCGGCGTGCCACTGGATTTGGGATCAGGCAAGCTGAAATTCAATGAAACGCCATCGCGTATCTCCGTGCGCAATACCGTGCCTGAAGTTTATACCGATGCTATTTTCCCCGACCTTATTACGGCAATATACAACTTGCCGGAAACAGGACGCGTAACAGGTGGAGTAACCAAAACAGTTGCCCGCCTATATCTCGCAAAGGCTTATCTTACCTACGGATGGTGGCTCCAAAATCCTAACGATATACCAACCTATCCACTTTGCGATCGTATTGATCCTGATGGAAAAACTGCTCAATGGTATTATCAGCAGGCTTACGACATAGCGCTGGAAGCAATTAAAAATCCGGGAACATACGGTTTGCAGGCAAGTTTCTATGATGTAAATAATGGACCTAACGACCGCAATAACGAAATATTATTGTATGCCGACCATAATTGGGCAAACTCAAAATATAACGAAGGTACGCTGGGTTATTCTGGTGGTGCTGCGCCTGAAAATTTTGCCTGCTGGATGGTTACATGGAACTATACAACTCTCCGTAGCGGAGGCGTAGCATCTCTTCAGCGTGAAATATGCCAAAACATGGGACGTCCGTGGACAGCATTGGCTGTCCCTCATGAGGTAATCAATAATACCTTTGCCGAAAAGGAAAAAGATACGCGCTACGACGGTACCTTTGTTACCACCTATCGCGGTAATTGGAATAAAGCTGGCAATTCTTTGCAATCAGTAACAAATGCAAACGGTATGGCAGTTCCTTTGGGCGAAGTGATCTTGACATTCCTGCCCGATGAATCATTAGCGAGCCAAATCACCTATCCTACAGGAACAGGCGCAAACAGTATAGCCGCAGGCGAAATACCCGGCAGAGCCGATTATGTGATAACGCCAAATGCTACGCGCAGGGTAATGTCACCCGCATTATGGAAAATAGGTCCCTATCGTGAAGATAATGGTAGTGGACTGGGAGATTCAGGTTCTGCCAGCCACCGCCCGTTTAATATTGCCAAATTCTCTGAACTTTACTTTATAGCAGCCGAAGCGGCAGTGCAAGGCGCTACCACACAAGCAGGTTATAGCGCGCGTGAATTGTTGAACGTGATACGTGCACGCGCTGGCAAATGGAAATTCAGCAATGCAGACAATACGTCCAAAACTGACGACTACAGCGCTGATATGGTTGCCGCTACGCCGCAGACAATAGATATTGACTATATCCTTGCCGAACGTTCGCGCGAATATTTCGGCGAAGGTTATCGCTGGTACGATTTGGTACGCACGCAAACATGGGACAGAATAGCAAAAAATTATACTATTGTTAATTCGGGTTCGGCATTTCGTTACTACAACGATGCTGATGGTAAAGTTATACAACCTGAGACCGTTGAACGTACTATTGAGAAGTATCATTATTTGCGACCTATTCCACAAGTACAGATAGATGGAATGGAAATGACGGATGCTGAAAAGGATGCCTATCAGAATCCGGGATATAATTAAAAAATAAAAAACTAAAACTGCATGATTTTGTTTTACATTGGTTATTAAGTCTTATTTGGAGAAGGGCTGCTCATCATGCGGCAGCCCTTTTTTTTTATACGCCTTTTTACAGTTAAAAATGTATGTGTCCACGAATTATATTTTAAGTGAAATTCGCTGACAAACAAAAAAAACAATTAACAATATAAATAATATGAAAAAAAAATCGTTAATACTAATTATGGTTTTTGTAACAGGCATACTGTCTGCGCAAAACCCGATTATCAGAGACCAGTTTACCGCCGATCCTACGGCAAGGGTCTTTGAAGGCAAGGTGTATGTGTACCCTTCGCACGATATTCCCAGCCCGATAGAACAGCTCAAAGA
>JAITLJ010000137.1 GCA_031277925.1 Prevotellaceae bacterium
GCTGCTCTTGACTTTTTGGTTACTTTTGTGTCAAGACAAAAGTAACAGAAAGAAATAATTGTCCGAAATTTTTAATGTATTAGATTTGTCTTTTTTTTATTCGTAAGGAGCAACTATTTTCACAGTTTATAAAGAGCGACTAAATATGCAAAAACAAAGCAAAATATCGAAAATTATAAACAGATAAACAGGAGCAATTATAAAATAACCTGCTTCTCTCAACGAATTTTACGAAAAATTTTTTATCATAATGCATGCAAGTAAGAAATTTAATATATATTTGCATAAAATAAAAATTAATGTATTATGAATATTCAAGACCTTGAACCCAATATAGTGTTCAAATTTTTTAAACAAATACTCAATGTTCCTCGCCCTTCAAAGAAAGAAGGCAAAATCATAAAATACTTGCTCGATTTTGCAAAAGAGTACAATCTGCAAGCCAAAACCGACAAATCTGGAAATGTGTTGATAAGCAAGCCAGCTACAGCCGGTAGGGAAAATTTACCGACAGTGGTTTTGCAAAGTCATATAGATATGGTTTGTGAAAAAAACAGCGATGTAGTTTTCGATTTCGAAAACGACGCAATTCAGGCTTATGTTGACGGCAACTGGATAAAAGCCAAAGGCACTACGCTTGGCGCTGATTGCGGAATTGGCATGGCTGCCGAACTTGCAATACTCGCTTCTAACAATATCGAACATGGAAATTTGGAATGTCTTTTTACTGTTGACGAAGAAACTGGTCTTACAGGCGCTTTTGAGTTGGAACAGAACTTTTTTACAGGCAAAATTCTTCTGAACCTTGATTCCGAAGATGAAGGCGAAATCTTTATCGGATGTGCAGGCGGACGCGATACATTAGGAAAAATTGCATACAGAGAAGTTGCAATTTCTGACAGAGGAATTGCTTTGCGCATTGATGTAAAAGGCTTGAAAGGCGGACACAGCGGCGATGATATAAACAAAGGACTTGCATGTGCAAACAAAGTATTGAACAGATTGCTTTATCCATTTTTTGATTATATCGAAATAAACAAATTCGATGGAGGAAATCTTCGTAATGCTATTGCCCGCGAGGCTTATGCAATCATATCTGTAGCTCCCGAAAAAGTCGATGAATTTAAAAAACATTTAAATAGATTCGAAGAAGATGTTCGCTACGAATATCGCAGCGTAGAACCGGACATGAGAATTACGGTCGCTGAAACTGAAAAACCAAAAACAGTGATTGACAGCAAAGCAAAATTTTCGTTAATGAACTGTCTGTACGCCTGCCCGCACGGAGTTTTGGCAATGTCGCGCGAAATACCCAATTTTGTTGAAACATCAACAAATCTTGCATCCGTAAAAATGGATGATAAATACATAATCATATCAACAAGTCAACGTAGCGCAGTAAATACATCCAAAGATGATGCAACAGCATGCGTTGTTGCATGTTTTAAACTCGTTGGCGCCGAAGTGTGGCAAGGCGATGGATATCCGGGCTGGATGCCAAATCCCGATTCGCCCGTACTTGCCATTGCTGAAAGCGTTTACGAAAAAATTTTTGATAAAAAACCATTGGTAAAAGCAATACATGCAGGCTTGGAATGTGGTTTGTTTCTCGAAAAATATCCCGCACTGGATATGATTTCGTTTGGACCAACACTTCGCGGAGTTCATTCTCCCGACGAACGTTTGGACATTGCTTCTACGCAAAAATTCTGGCTGTTACTTATAAATATTCTTAAAGAAATTAAGTAACAGAAAAAAGATTGCAAACAGACGCAATATTCCGAATGTAAATATTACTATAAAATAAATTTGAATCTGTTTCAAAAAATATTATTCGAACATTGGGGATATTCTCAATTTCGTCCGTTACAGGAAGAAATCATTACATCGGTTTATAACGGAAACGATACTCTTGCGCTTATGCCAACAGGAGGCGGAAAGTCAATTACATTTCAAGTTCCGGCGCTTGCAAAAGAAGGAATGTGCATAGTTATTACTCCGCTGATTGCCTTAATGAAAGATCAGGTTGAAAATCTTAAAAATCATAATATTCCTGCTCTTGCCGTACATTCGGGAATGAACGCCCGCGAAATTGATATAACACTGAATAATGCTCTGTTTGGCAATTACAAATTTTTGTACCTGTCACCCGAGCGACTGGCTACAAGGAAAATGCATAATTATATCGAACGTATGAAAGTCAATCTGATTGCCATTGATGAATCGCATTGTATTTCGCAATGGGGTTATGATTTTCGCCCGCCGTATCTGAAAATAGCCGAAATTCGCGATATATTACCTGATATTCCCGTTCTTGCACTCACAGCCACAGCAACATCCGAAGTTGTTGATGATATTATGGAAAAATTACGTTTCAGAAAAAAAAATGTACTTCAAAAAAGTTTTGAACGTAAAAACTTATCATATATCGTACGTAATATAGAAGATAAACAGCAGTATCTGAAAAAAATTATAGAAACTGCGCGCGGTTCCGGAATAGTGTATGTACGTAATCGAAAAAAAACAAAAGAAATAGCAGCATTTTTAAAATCAGTCGGCATCAATGCCGATTACTATCATGCAGGACTTTCGCCTGAAATTCGTTCATATAAGCAAGATTTATGGAAATCAGGGAAAATACAGGTTATTGTTGCCACCAACGCATTCGGTATGGGAATCGACAAGCCAGATGTCAGATCTGTCGTTCATTTAGATTTGCCCGATTCGCCCGAAGCATACTTTCAGGAAGCCGGACGCGCCGGACGCGATAATAAAAGATCTTATGCAGTATTGCTTTACAATAACAGCGATAAAGTTAAATTTGAACAACAGTTCAAAATGACTTTTCCGCCAGTCGAAACCATAAAAGAAATCTATCAATCGGTATGCTCATATATTGGCGTAGCTTATGGCGAAGGTAAAGGGATGGCATTTGACTTCAATTTGATGGATTTTTCAATTCATGCAAAAATATATTCATTAACAGTATTAAACTCATTGAAAATACTTGAAAACGAAAATTATTTACAGATTACCGACGAATTAAATTCCCCATCAAGATTGATGTTTATTGTCAACCGCGACGATTTGTATAAAATTCAGGTCGAAAACAAAGATTTGGACTCGTTTATAAAACTGCTTTTGCGAGCCTACACTGGACTGTTTACAGATTTCACAAATATCGATGAAGCATATCTTGCAAAATTTGGAAACACAACGGAAGATGTAATAAAACAATATCTTATACTGTTAAGCAAAAAGCATTTGATTTCATATATTCCGAAACGCCGCACGCCACTGCTTATATTAAACGAAAACAGACTTGAAGAAACAAACGTAAGAATCTCGCCCGAAAATTACAAATTTCTAAAACAACGCTACAAAAACAGAATGGATGCAATGATAAATTATGCAGCGTCTGCAACCAAATGCCGAAGCCAAATTTTACTTTCATATTTTGGCGAAAAAAACACATATCGTTGCGGACAATGCGACGTATGCAAAACCCGAAACGAACTTGATATCAGCGCTTACGATTTTGATAGAATTGTAGAACAATTGAAAAAACAAATCACTAACAATGAAACCAAGTTGTCAGATATTGTTAATAACATTAATATTTCGTCCGAAAAAGTTATAAAAGTTATACGCTGGCTTTTAGATAATGGAAAAATAACCGAAACAAAAAACGGAATGTTGATTCGCGAAAAATAATTTTCTTCAAAATGAGGCAGTTAGTACAAATTAAGAAAAAAAAGGGAAAAAAAATTTGGTAATTAAAAAAAAGGACTTACCTTTGCAGCCCTTTTTGGAAGGAAAAACGGCAT
>JAITLJ010000138.1 GCA_031277925.1 Prevotellaceae bacterium
ATTTGAGCGCCGTAATTAGAGGCATAACCGCAACCCGATACGTTAGGATTAACTTCGAGACACATCCACGATGCCCATGAAGCATCGCCATCGTTCAACAAAATATTAGGGTCACTTGCCTTAAATGTTAAGCCAAACATCCATGATGAATTAGGCGTATTAAATCCTGTTTCGCGACTGGTATATTCTGCTTCCGACATTATAGAATAACCGGTCTGAGCTAATTTAGCGTACTTTTCAGCGTTTTGCCAGTCTTCCATTACCAAATAAGCGCGCGCTTTCAACCCGTACACTACCGACAAATCAGGCGTATAAACATTAGAACGCGTATAATTGGCCAGATATTCTTCCGCTTTATCCAGGTCGGAAATAATAAATGCCCACATATCCTCATTTGTTGCACGGGGGTTGTACGCCAAATCATCAAGAGAAGTAGTTTCTTTTACTATAGGCACCGTTTCTGAACTTTTGTCGAGTGCATAAGTTTTTTGCGCAAACATTCTGGCTAAATCCATATAGAACATGGCGCGCATGGCATAAGCGATTCCTGCGCCTGTTACCTTATCGGCATCCGGCGCTTCGCCCGACATAGAGAGGACAGTGTTGCAGTTCTTAATCCAGCCATAATAATATGTCCATGGATATTGAGCTATACCATACCCCGGTCCAAGACCTGTAGCGCAAGTGTACCATGTCTCATACCAATTCATACCATAACCGGCAATTATATCTTGTCCCATTACATCGCGCATCAAATAGAATGATGGATAACCATAATCGTATGCGGAAGTGCTAGAGTTTCCGCTGTAAGTAAATTCTCCAACTAATGTAGAAGTAATGGCGCTAACGAAATTATCAAATGATCCGGGAGCATTAGCTGCCTGATCGACTGTAACAGTTGAAGTCTGCGGGTCTATTTGCTCAATGCAACTTGTCGCAAAGGCTAATCCAAAAGCGACAATTAATAATGATAGTAATATTTTTTTCATATTTATATTTATTTTAAAATTAATATTTTACATGTTTTTTAAATTAATAATTTCTTTTAAAATTAAAATGTTAACTGTATTCCGCCTGAAATATTACGTATAGGAGAGTAAACGTTAACAGATTCGTTTCCATCGTAAGCATAACGCGGATCCAAACCCTTGCGTGCCGACCAGAAAATCAGATTTTCGCCTGCAACATATATACGAATCTTAGAAATGTACTTAATCAGATTTTGTGGAAACGTATAACCTACTGTGAACGATTGAAAATTCAAATAACTGGCGCTAGTAAGGAAGCGATCAGAAGCGGCTGCGCTGTATTGGTCGCCATATTGCCAGCGGGGGATATTGCTCGATGTGTTGTTCGCCGGATTCCAAGACTTAGCGTAATCTTTGTGGAAAGTAGAACCTGCAGAGTTGACTGATTCAATGGGCGTCATCAATCTCTGATAGCGGTAGTCATAAACCCTTCCTCCCAATTGAAAATCAAATGTAGCCGATGCGTCGAAGTTACCTATACGCAAGGCGGTACTGAAACCACCAAATACCTTCGGCAGGGTCGACCCCATCGCATACCTCGAGGCTTCGTTGGGGTTTGTTGTCGTACGCGAATATTCTTTACCCGGTTTAGCGGAAGAGCCATTTAAAGTATCATCCACCCAATAAGTAGCCATACCTTCTTCGTTGATGCCCGCATATTTGACGCGCGCAATGTTATAAAGAGGTCCGCCTACTTCGTACCACATAGAAAGTCCACCAGTACTGGTTTCCATGAAACCGCCATTGACAATAATCTTTGATTCGGGCAGTTTTAGAATCTTGGTTTTGTTGTGAGACAGGTTTACAGACAGATTCCAGTCAATCTTGTTTGTACGGACAACAGCGCCGGTTAATGCCAATTCTACACCTGAATTACGAACATCGCCTATGTTATTGTAGTAGCCGCGAGTACCGGCTGATTCTGGTATAGATAACCAGAACAACAAGTCTGTAACCTTTTTAGTATATAAATCTATATTACCTGTCAAGCGATTTCCCCAGAACGCAAATTCAACGCCCGTGTTGATATTTGTAGTCGTTTCCCATGTAATATTGGAGTTACCTATTCTGGAAAATGATGGCGACATAGTCGTTTCGGATGTTTTTGATAAAGAAAATAAATCGATGTAAGCCCAGTTGCCGATATTGTCATTACCTTGCTGGCCTATAGAGGCCTTTATCTTCAACATATCTATCCAATTTAAGTCTTCTAAAAACGGTTCTTTGGATAAAATCCATGCGCCGCCTGCCGACCAGAAGTTACCCCACCAGTGATCTTTGTGGAAGCGCGAAGAAGCATCTCTGCGGTAAGAGAAAGATGCAAAATATTTCTGGGCATAATTATACTGGGCGCTACCGAAATAACCTTCTACATTGTATTCTGTAGTATAAGAATGAGAGTCAGGTCGGTTGGCAAATGCATTTATTTCCTTTATATCAGGAGAAAATCCGCCCTGTGCAATAGCATCCAAATACTTGGTGGTTGTATTGTAATACTCGTGTCCCATCATAACGTTTACATTGTGCTTACCAAAATCCTTAAAATAAGTCAAGGTCTGCACATTATTTGTCCTCATTGTAGATGAAAAGGATTTGGTAAGTTCGCCATTGACTCCTGCCTTGGGACCGTAAAAAGAGTTCTGATAATCCGAATAGTGAGACTGACCCCAGATAACCGTACTTGTTATATTCGCTTTCAGATAGCTGGTAATGGTAAAGTCAGCCGTGAAGTTAGCGTTCAACTGATTAACCTCAGTGCTAACTTCGTTGTATCGATTAGAACCCAAAGGGTTGCCTGTTTGCATGAAAGGGCGAGTCACGCCATAGTTTGTTACAGCTACGCCATAGTCGTATGCATCGTGACCATACTCATCTTGCTTGATAACAACATTACCATTTTCATCTATCACGCGGATATATACAGGATAAATAGGAGCAATCATCGAAGTATAATACATCAGGTTGGTTGAACCTTCGTCTGTTCCCAGATTCGGATTGGATTTCTGATTAGAGTGCACATAAGCGACATTACCACCCAATTTCAACCATTTATTAGCCTGATAATCGGTTTTTAAACGGGCGCTTATACGGTCGTAACCTGAATATTCAATGACGCCGTCTTCGTTCAAATAACCAATACTGGCATAGAAAGAAGAATTCTCGGAACCGCCATTAATACTTACATTATATTCATGACGCAAGGCATTCCTGTAAGCCAGATCTGTCCAGTTATCAGGCTGCATGTAATATTCTGTACCATTGTAGAGATGTTTGCGTCCCAGTTTAGCATTTGGATTCAACCTGCCGTTTGCGCCTATCAGCAATTCGCCGTCAGGCACTGTATAAACATTGTAACCCAAATTGCTGATCGTTCTTGTGTTAGCGCTTAAATTAGCACTTACTGCGTCATAACCTTGCCCATAGTAATAATAGTTGTATATCTGACTGTAATAAGCTTCATAATATTGGGCAGGATCTGTGATTACATCGTACTCCTGAATACTGCGCGAACTGACGCCTACTTTTATATCGGCGCTCACAACAGCATTTCGCGTATTACCTTTTTTGGTAGTAACAATAATAACCCCGGCAGCTCCACGGGCGCCATAAAGAGCGGCAGATGCAGCATCTTTTAAGACACTTACGGATTCGATATCGCCTGTCGGAATATTGGTAAGACTCGACGAATAGGGCGCTCCATCTACAATAATCAACGGATCTGTTGAAGAATACATAGACGCTATACCGCGGATATTGATAGAAGCGTTTCCTGCTCCGGGCTCGCCTGAACTGCCGCGCATTTGCAAACCGGGTATAGAACCAACCAAAGCATTTGTAACGTTTGAGGTAACGCGCTTGGCTAATTCTTCCGATTTAATAACTGCCGCCGAACCGGTAAATGCCGCTTTCGTAGTCGTACCAAAAGCAACAACTATTGACTCAGTTAAAGATTCAGCATCACTTTCTAATATGATATCCATAATAGAACGTGTGCCGATAGCAACCTCCTGCGTTATATAGCCTATGTAGCTAAACACAAGAGTCAATCCTCCTGACGGTACATTTATCGTATAATTACCATCAGCATCAGTAAGTGTGCCGGCTGTCGGCACTTCTTTTACAGAAATGCTTACGATATCAAGAGGTTTTCCCTCTGAGTCCGTAACTTTTCCTGTGATTCTGGTTTGCGCCTGCGCAAAACCAACGCTCGCAATTACGAGCAGCATTTGTAAAATGATTTTCTTCATGCGAATTTAATGTTAATTGATTTCTTTTCTTTCTTTATAATTTCCGTATTTTATGCCTTATTTTACAAATAAAGCATGTTTTACATGAGATTTTCTTTATAATAATTTTGTTTTACATTATAATTTGTCCTATAATTTACATTATGTAAAGTTGTAATTATAAGAATATCAACAGAATTACTATTTTGTGGCAATTAAAAATTAATATATGCAATTTGTAAGTAATTAAAAATATGTTAACTTTGCAATCAAATTAAACATAATGTAAATTATAGGACAAAATTTTTTTTTGATTGTTAAAATATGCTTGACATGACAGGGGTATTTGATAAAATAAATGTATAGACCAGTTAAAAGATATGTTAAAATTTTTATAAATGTGCGGATAACTATACATGCAAAGTATGTCAACCCGCATCGTAGTCTGTCAGGTTATAAAAAATGCGAATCCGACATGTCCAATTATTCAAATTCCAATTTGTGTGCTGCAAATTTCCGTTTATACCAACCCGTCATCAAACTGTAATTTATATAAATTGAATATCAACAAAATACCATTATATCTTAGTCTGTTTTGATACCGTTTTGGTATTAGTAAATGGTAGTGTTTTGCAGTTGAATCGTAGATGAAATCTGAAATGCCCAGAAAAGCAATAACGATTTCTCAAAAACGTTTATAATAATTAAAAAAACGTTATTGCGAAGCATAAAAATATTCCGCAGGAACAGAATATCAATATAAAAAATAAATAAATTCTATAAAAAGGCGAACATAAAACCTGATTCCCGTCTGACTTAAAAAAACAACGAAACAATCCATAACATAATAAAGTAATAGCCTGTGATATTAATGTTTGGATTTACTTCGTTGGGAATTGGCAGTAACGCTTATTCGTAATTTCTGTAAAATCAGTTTTAAAACAGAATTGTCAATCTTTTTTATTTGCCAGTTCTATTCTTATTTTTTCTTCCAGTTCATCGGCAAGTTCGGGATTGTCGTAAAACAGTTGTTTGACTGCATCGCGCCCCTGTCCTAATTTTGTGTCGTTGTAACTGAACCATGAACCGCTTTTCTTTATGATTCCTGTTTCTACTCCGATATCAATAATTTCGCCGACTTTTGAAATTCCTTCGCCAAACATTATGTCAAATTCGGCTTTGCGAAAAGGCGGCGCAACCTTGTTTTTTACAACTTTTACGCGTACGCGGTTGCCTGTAACATCTTCGCCATCTTTCATTTGCGTAACGCGACGAATATCCAGACGCACCGAAGCATAAAATTTAAGCGCATTTCCTCCTGTTGTTGTTTCGGGGTTTCCGAACATTACGCCTATTTTTTCGCGCAATTGATTTATAAAAACACAGCATGTATTTGTACGACTGATATTTGCTGTAAGTTTACGCAGTGCCTGCGACATCAGGCGAGCTTGCAAACCCATGCGCGAATCTCCCATGTCGCCTTCTATTTCAGCCTTAGGTGTAAGGGCGGCAACCGAATCGATGACAATAACATCAATCGCTCCAGAGCGGATAAGATTATCGGCAACTTCAAGCGCCTGTTCGCCGTTGTCGGGTTGCGAAATCAGTAATGTATCGACTTTCACGCCTAATTTTTCGGCATAATTTCTGTCGAAAGCATGTTCGGCATCTATTATTGCAGCAATGCCGCCGGCTTTTTGTGCTTCGGCAATTACGTGAATTGCTAACGTTGTTTTTCCGCTTGATTCGGGTCCGAAAATTTCAACCACTCTTCCGCGGGGAAATCCGCCAATACCAAGAGCGTGGTCGAGACTTATGGAGCCTGACGAAATAACCGAAACATCGGCTACGGGCTTGTCGCCCATCTTCATTATCGTGCCTTTGCCAAAATCTTTTTCAATTTTATCAAGTGTTGCTTGCAGCGCTTTCATTTTATCGCTATTGATATTTTGAGCTTCTTTTTCTTTTGCCATATTTTTTATGTTTACTTTTTAATTTTTAACCTGTTATTTGTTCCGTATGATTTTTTGTATCAACTTTTTCGATTATATTTTCAATAATTCCATTTGCATCGATAATAAATGTTGTTCGTATCGTTCCCATGTATGTTTTTCCCATAAACTTTTTTTCGCCCCAAACGCCGTAATCTTCAACAATTTTTTTATCAATATCGGCAATCAGACTGAACGGAAGCGTATATTTTTCGGCAAATTTCTGATGCGATGCAATACTGTCGGTGCTGACTCCAACAATTTCATATCCAAGTTGCAAAAAACGTGCATAACCATCGCGAAGACTGCAAGCCTCAGCCGTACAGCCCGATGTATTGTCTTTCGGATAAAAATACAATACTAATTTTTTGCCTTTGAAATCGGCAAGTTTTATGATTTTCCCGTTTTGGTCTATACCCGAAAAATCGGGCGCTTTGTTTCCTGTATTTAATTTTTTCATAAAACCGTTTTAATTTGTAAAAGTATAAAATAAATTTATATACGCAAAAAAAAGATGCTTAATATTTTGTTATTAACAATTTAAATTATTGATTTTAAGTATAATATATTTATATTTGATGTCGATTTTTTTTTAATATTTATTGTAAAATTATTCTATAAATTTTGCCGGACATTTTTATGTAGCTGTGTATATGTGAAGATTTTTATGTGTTTTTGATGTAAAATTAATATTTATTCATGCTTGTATTAATTATACTTTTTATTATTTCAATTAATATTTACCTAATCAAAGTAAAATAATGTTAAATTTTTTTTTTTTTGACATTATATAAGTACTTTTACAAAAAAAACAAATTTCACTCAAAATAAAATTTAAAATTCAATGCAAACAACAACAAAAAAATTAAAATTAATTCTATTATTGCTTATTGGCATTTGTTTTATTAATTGTAAAAACAATTTGTTGGAAACCGACAGCAATAAATTTTTTAATTCAGGAATTTCACCAATGTCTGTAGCCGTTCCTGTGTTTGATTGGGAAAATGCAGATTGGATGCCAACTCCTCCGGGACAATCACAAATTTCGCTACCGTGGATAGGGCAGGGCAGTTTGGCATCTGCTTACGGTATTGATGTGATAAATGATATTAAAGCGGCAGACGGTTGGGTGCTGCTTTACAATACATTCAGCGCCAGCGCTCCGGGGCATCTCGTGAATCCTTACTTTATACTTTATAACAAGTACAGAGGATTGATGCGTATATATCTTTATGTAACTACTCAATTTGTGGCGACTTCCACTTATTTACAGGATGGAATTTCCATAGTATCTAATCAATCAACCTCACTGCTAAATTTTCTCGGTAAGGATTTTGTTGATGCTACGGTAAATACGAAAATGTATTCGCAAATGCAGCCAGCTCCTGTCGATGGTTCAATGCCGCTGGCTTCGAACAAATGGTATATGCTGCAATACGAAATGGCTTATGATCCTAATATTTCGCAAATACCTTACAACCATATACAACTTAGCTGGTATCTAAATTATTATAATGTAGATTCTGTAAAATTGGGCGGAAAATTTGAAGGAAAATTAAACGGTACAATAGGTTCTGCAACTTCTACAGCATCAAATTTTTTCTCTGCATTGGGAGTTTTCGGTGAAAAGGTAGGAACAGGCGCTTTGGCTATTGTTGGTAAAAATTTTCTTACTAACAATACGGTAAATGAAACATCAGGAGAAAATACGCTTGGATTGCCTAATGGAGTATTTAAACAGTTAGTTACAGGCGTCAATAACGCAATATCTTCAGCGGTAGGCGGTTTACCCGGAGCTGCCATAAGTTTGTTAAGCGCAATAATAGGAGGCAGCAGCAATGCAGGACCAACTCCAATATGTCTTAATATAAAAGCAGATATTGATTTACGGGGAAGTCAAACAAGCGCAGGCTCTTTTCCTTCAAGCCCTACATCTTTCTGGGTTCCGGGAACAAATATAAGTTCATCTGCCGTTGGTTATATTCCTGCATATAATTATCCATTAGGCGTAATTAATTTTAACGGAAAACCAACTATTACTATAAATTATACTTGTAATGAAATAAATGGCAAAGATGCAGGAGATGAATATGAAGTTGATTTTCCAGAAACAATAAATTATTCTAATAACCTTTTGATAAATCCCGAAGTATTATCTGTAGCCAATGTTAATATTATAAGGCAAGATTTGATATTTACAGGCAGAAAAGGCAATGCGGATTTCATGGAAATTAATCCATGCGCGAAATATATATTTGATCAGCAAAATAAATTAATGCCTGATGTTCTTGGTGATTCTCTTACACTTGGAGTTCGTTTTACTATCAAAATTGAACCGAATGATGGAAGCCCATCATCTGTAATTATTAAAACATTTTTATTAAATCACGTGTGGAATTTAATTAATTAAAAATAAATATTATAAATTATGAAATCAAATAAATTAAAAACAGTTTTATCGGCTTTTTTCATCGTTTTTTTACTTGCAGCATGCAGTAAAGAAAATGATAATCTTGGTACAGTAAATATATCTTTCAAAAATATAGATGACAAGCCGTCAAGTTGGGCAGTAAAAATATTTACAGTAGAAAATCCGAATATTGCCATATATTCAAAAACGCTGTCTGCATCGTTCACAGAAGTACAGATAAAATTAATGGCAGGCAATTATGTTATACGTCCTAATACACTTTATGCTTCTCATTTGTTTACAGCCGTTTCATTTCAAATGATACCGAATAAAACAGTAAATATATGGTATGATGAAAATTGGATAGGACATATAAGATAAAAACATTAAAAAAACAACTTCAAAATCAGGAGTAGTTTTTTAATTTTCGGCAAAACCTTAAAATATTGAGATTCCAATGTAAATATTTTTTTATACTTTTGAGGTTTGTTAAATATAAATTTATACTATTTATGAGAAAAATTGAAGAATCAGAATTGATTATAAATGAAGATGGCAGTATATTTCATTTGCATTTGAAACCGGGGCAAATTGCTGATACTGTTTTGCTTGTAGGCGATCCGGGACGCGTTGAAATGATTACGGCTTATTTCGACAGCATTGAATTTTCAGTGGCAAATCGCGAATTTGTTACATCAACAGGAACGTACAAAGGCAAACGAATAAGCGTTTTGTCAACAGGAATAGGAACAGACAATATTGATATTGTTGTCACCGAACTTGATGCTTTAGCAAATATTGATTTTGAAATGCGCACCGAAAAACAGGTACATACAACGCTTAATCTTATACGGCTTGGAACATCAGGTTCTATTCAGCCCGAAATTTCAATCGGGGCATTTGTTTCATCTCATATTTCGATAGGATTCGACGGTTTGTTGAATTATTACGCAAATCGCGATAATATTTCATTGCTTGATTTTGAAAACGCCTTCTTGCAACATTTAAATTGGGATAAAAAACTTCCTACGCCTTATTTTGTTGCGGCTTCGGAGAAACTTATAAAACTTTTTGAAGATTCTACAACTGAAGGAATGACGGTGTCGGCGCCGGGATTTTACGGACCTCAAGGCAGAGTTTTGCGTTTGCCGCTTTGGAAAGCCGACCAGAACGAATTGATTGAAAAATTTGAATACAGAGGTAAAAAAATAACTAACTTTGAAATGGAAGGTTCGGCAATTGCAGGTTTATCAAGGCTTTTGGGGCATGAAGCCATTACAATCTGTACAGTTATTGCAAATCGAACAAACAAAACGGCGCTTGTCGATTATAAAAACAACGTGCGCAAAATGGTTGAAATGACACTCGAAAAAATATTGACTTTATAAATTAACATAATATTAATCACACTGTATTAAAGTGTAAAAATAACAGTATCATGAGTTTGGAACAAACAATAAACAACGACATTAAAACCGCAATGCTTGCAAAAGACAAACTGCGGCTTGAAACACTGCGCTTGATAAAGGCAGGAATTTTACTTGCAAAAACTGCCGAAAATGCAATCGAAATCACAGAAGAATTTGAAATAAAAATGCTGCAAAAAATGGCAAAACAGCGCAAAGAATCGGCTACAATTTACAATCAGCAAAATCGTCCAGAACTTGCCGAAAAAGAACTTGCCGAAGCCAAAATAATTGAACAATATTTACCCAGTCAACTTTCGGAAGAAGAAATCACAGAAACTTTGAAAAAAATTATTGCCGAAACAGGAGCGACATCCGCAAAAGACATGGGAAAAGTTATTGGAACAGCAAACAAACAACTTGCAGGAAGAGCAGACGGACGACTGATTGCCGAAACAGTAAAAAAATTATTAAATTAAATTCGGTTCTGTTTTTTTTGACAATCTGTTAATCCATATTAATATAAAAATTTAATAAAACAGTTATGAAATATAATTTTGACGAAATAGTTGACCGTAGCAGTACAAATTGCGAAAAATACAACAAATGTGAAGAAGTATTTGGAACGGAAGATATTATTCCTCTGTGGGTTGCAGATATGGATTTTAAAGTTGCCAAACCTGTGCTGGATGCTTTGCGCTCACGCAACGAACACGGAATTTTCGGTTATACGTTTCAAGGCGAATCGTATTTTGATTCCATAATAAAATGGCAAAAACGCCGTAACGGATGGACAATAGAAAAAGACTGGATTATTCACTGTCCGGGAGTCGTTCCCGGGCTTAATTTTGCCGTGCAGACATTAACAGACGAAGGCGACAAAATTGTAATAATGCCGCCTGTTTATCATCCGTTTTTTACAGCCGCAACCGACAACAACCGCATACTTGTCGAAAATAACCTTAAACATGCCGGACTTGATTATTTTATCGATTACGATGATTTGGACGAAAAATTGAAAGATGCTAAA
The DNA here is from genome assembly GCA_031277925.1 of Prevotellaceae bacterium. Taxonomy (GTDB): domain Bacteria; phylum Bacteroidota; class Bacteroidia; order Bacteroidales; family UBA932; genus JAIRKV01. The sequence continues at coordinate 11,093 of JAITLJ010000138.1, forward strand.
TTGTTGATTTTTTGCAATCCACACAATCCTGTTGGACGCGTGTGGAAACGCAGTGAACTTGAAAAAATTGCAGAATTGTGCATAAAACATAAAACTGTAATTTTGAGCGATGAAGTTCATTCTGATTTGATTTTTGCGCCTCATAAACATATTCCTTTGGCTACTCTGTCGCCCGAAATTGCCGATTTATGCCTTACATTTTTTGCCCCAAGTAAAACATTCAACATCGCAGGATTTGCAACGGCAGTGGCTGTCGCTTCAAATAAAACAATTCGCGATGCTTTTGGTTCGATTATCAAAAAACTGCATCTTACCGATGGAAATATAAGCGGATTGACAGCCCTCGAAGCCGCATACAACAATGGCGAAGAATGGCTCGAACAAATGCTTGAATATATTTCGGAAAATGCAAAATTTGTTGTCGATTTTTTTGAAAAAAACATTCCTCATATAAAAACGCAACATCCCGAAAGCACATTTTTACAGTGGATTGATTTCAATGCTTTGAATCTTACTCAAAACGAATTGGTAGATTTTCTGATAAAAGATGCAAAAGTAGGATTGAACGACGGCAAATCTTTTTCAGAAAGCGAAGGAACAGGATTTATGAGATTAAATATCGCCTGCCCGCGCTCTGTAATTGAAAAGGCATTGAATCAGATTTTGCTGGCATACAATAATTTACAGTTGCGTTAAATGCAAGCCGATAAAATTTATCTTTCAACCGCTTATTTCGGGAATATTCAATATTTCAGCAAGTTTGTAGCAGCCAAAAAAATATGCATCGAACAGCATGAAAATTACATAAAGCAAAGTTTTCGTAATCGATGCGAAATATTGACAGCAAATGGCAAACTTTCGCTTGTAATACCCGTAGAACGTAATGACGGTAATAAAATTTTAATAAGGGATGTCCGCATAAGTTATGCTCAATCGTGGCAAAAATCACATTGGCGCGCCTTGAATACGGCTTATAATTCATCGCCTTTTTTTGAATATTACAGTAATGATTTGAAACATTTTTTTGAACATAAAGAAAAATATTTATTCGATTTAAATACTAAAATCACAAGTAAAATTTTAGAATTGCTGGAAATAGACAAACCAATATTTTTTACCGAAAACTATAAGACTTTTGATAGTGATTTTATGTTTGACTGTCGCAATAATATAAATCCTAAAACCCGACAAATAAAAGAAGACAAGATATTTATGCCTCAAAAATATTATCAGGTTTTTATACAGAAAACAGGCTTTACGGCAAATTTAAGTATAATAGATTTGCTGTTTAACGAAGGAACAAATGCAAAAGACGAACTGATAAAATGCGTGAAACAAAATTTATAATCTTGTGAATTTTATGAAACTTTTGCTTAATTTTGTTGTTAATTAAATATTTTTACATGGAACAGTTCGAAAAAATAATTGATAAAATAAGCGCCATGGTATGGTCCTATCCCTTATTGGCATTATTGATCGGAGGCGGTATTTTTTTTCTTGTATATTCGCGATTTTTACCTTTTCGATACTTTAATCGCGGCATAAAAGTATTACGCGGTAAATACAATTCGGAAAATTCAAACGAATACGGACAGATAAGTTCGTTTCAAGCATTGTCAACAGCAATCGCCGCAACAGTTGGATTAGGAAGTATCGCAGGCGTTGCCGTAGCAATTACAATGGGCGGACCCGGCGCAATTTTCTGGATGTGGATCACCGCAATTGCAGGTATGGCAACAAAATTTTTTACATGCTCGTTAAGCGTTATGTATAAAGGAAAAGACAGCAGCGGAATATTACAGGGCGGTCCAATGTATTTCATAACCAAAGGACTTGGTAAAAAATGGAAACCCTTAGCCGTGATATTTGCCGCTTGCGGTATGGGCGGCTGCTTATGTTTGTTTCAGGCAAATCAACTTACAGAAATTGTCACCAACGGATTTCTTGTTCCCATGGGAATTGAAACCGGTATAAAATCAAATTTCATTATCGGTCTTTTAATCTGTGCTATTGTTTCGCTGGTTATTTTCGGAGGCATTAAACGTATAGGCAAAGTAGCGGCAGCAATGGTGCCGGCAATGGTTGTGATTTATTTTACGGCAGTTTTGATAATTATGATAAAATACAGTCAAAATATAATTCCTACAATTCAACTGATTTTTGAAGATGCCTTTACGGGCGAAGCCGTTTCAGGAGGAGCATTGGGAGCATTGATACTAATGGGCGTGCGCCGAGGCGTTTTTTGCAACGAAGCAGGAGTAGGAACAGCATCAATGGCGCATGGAGCATCAAAAAATCCTCAACCTGTACGCGAAGGTTTGGCTGCAATGATTGAACCTGCTATCGACACAATATTAATCTGTACCCTTACCGCAATTTCGGTTCTGGTTACAGGCGTGTGGGAACAGTTTGCCGGCCAAGATGTAAAAGGAATTACAATAACGCTTGCCGCATTCGACACAGCTATACCTTATGCCGGAAAATATATTCTGCTTTTAGCAGCTTTGATTTTTGCCTTTTCTACCTTATTTACATCATCATATTACGGTACAAAATGTGCTTCATTCTTATTTGGAGTAAAATATGCAAAATATTACAATTATATTTACGTTCTAACATTGATTTTTGCGGCGATAGGCTCTGTGAAACTTGTAGTTTGCTTCATAGATACCATGTACGGCATAATGGCTTACTGTACAATTATCGGAACTGTTGCACTGTCGCCAAAAATTATGAAAGCAGCAAAAAAATATTTCAATACTTATAAATCATGATTTTCAGCAAACTGATTTGACATGCTCGATGTAAATGTAAAAAACAGATTGAAAGAATCAATAAAAAACTCATTTCCAAGCGCTTTACGTACAGCATGGTGGGTCGTAAAACTTACGGTTAGCGTATCGTTTGCCGTAACAGTTCTTGACTGCTTGGGCGTTGTAAAGTGGTTTTCGCAAATAGCAACTCCAATTTTTACTCATATAGGATTGCCGGGAGAATCGGCGCTGGCTTATATCACAGGATATTTTGTAAATATTTATTCTGCAATTGCAGTTGTAACAACTTTGGATTTAAGTTTTCGCTCAATCACAATAATAGCTGCGATGTGCCTTTGTTCGCACAATATGATTATCGAAACCGCCGTACAAAAAAAAACAGGCTCGTCTGCTGTACGAATGTGCATTTTGCGAACCTTGGCAGCATTTATTTCGGCATTTGTTCTTAATCTTGTTTTACCCGAACCGCAAGCAACAAATGAAAATGCCGCACAAATCGCAACAAACAATAATATTGTTGAAATATTGCAGGTATGGGGAATATCAACTTTAAAACTTGTAATACGAATGGTTGTACTTATCATTTTACTCACTATATTGCAACGTATATTGAACGAGTTAGGAATAGTCAAAATATTGTCAAAAATATTAAGCCCTTTGTTGCGAATATTTGGACTTCCCGTGAAAACATCTTTTCTGTGGATTGTAGCAAATACTCTCGGACTGGCTTATGGCGCTGCAGTAATGATTGAAGAAACCTCGCAGGGAAAAGTCAATAAAATAGAAACAGATTTGCTAAATCATCACATTGCCATTTCACACAGTAATCTCGAAGATGTATTATTGTTTGCAGCAATAGGAGCATCTTTTTGGTGGCTGATAATCATACGTTTGATACTTGCTTTCATATCAGTCTGGATACGCAGAATAGAACTCTGTTTAACACATCGGTACTCTTTACGAATCTGAAAAAAACAAATATATTTGCCTGTCATAATTTTTGTTGCTTTTCAAATCCTTTGTCATTTTTTTTGATTTTTATGTCAATTTCACAAATTGAATAAGATAATTTAATAAATAATTTTCTTCAAAATGAGGCAGTTAGTACAAATTAAGAAAAAAAAGGGAAAAAAAATTTGGTAATTAAAAAAAAGGACTTACCTTTGCAGCCCTTTTTGGAAGGAAAAACGGCAT
>JAITLJ010000074.1 GCA_031277925.1 Prevotellaceae bacterium
AAAGTAATGAGAATCAATAAATTGCTTGGAAAATATTCTGTCCGTGAACTGTTAAAAGAACTCTCTAAAATGAAAATCTCTTCTCTCAAAAATATTGAGCCTGTAAAAAGTGAAATATCCAAAAAACAAATGGCTATTTTTAAGGCTTTCAATTTCAAACCTTAATTTTCCTCGTTACTAACTTTTTTTCTCCAATTTATACTAAAACGCCATCAAATTGTAATTTATATAAATTGAATATCAATAAAATATCTTTACAGTTCAGGGTGTTTTGATATCGTTTTGGTATTAGTCCACATATACACAGACCTGTAAAAATTGTTGTGCGAAATGTACAGAAGAAATTTACATGAAATTTCCAATTACACACAGATGGATAAAAATTTCATTAAAAATTTTAATGTATGACCGTTGCGCTTTTTAATGCTATCTTTGTTCGGCAGTTTTTACACGCCTAACTGTAATTTATATAAATTGATTATCAGCAAAATATCATTATATTTTAGTCTGTTTTGATACCGTTTGGGTATTACACGCCTAACTGTTTTTTGTTTTTTTTCGATAGTGCGATTTTGCCGTCGCATAAGGCAATTACTCCTGTATGTTTTCGATATTCTTTAAACTTTTGTTTACAACTTGCTTCGTCTGAAAATTGTGTGATAAAGTCGATTAATTTCCTAGTTCTTCTTTTTTATTTTGCGACTATATGCATATTCAGGCAATTTCATCATTTTTTATTATTTCTCCATTTAATATTACGGTATCAACAAGTTTTGTGGCGTATGCGTAGGGAAGAAATTCGTAAGTTGGTATTGATTTTGTGATAAATATGTTTGCTGTTTTTCCGCGTGCGATGCTTCCGTGTGTTTGCGACAGGTTCATAGCGTATGCCGCATTTATTGTGGTTGCATTTATGGCTTCTTCGGGCAGCATTTTCAATTTTATGCACGCCAGCGACAATACGAATTTCATATCTCCCGATGGCGATGACCCTGGATTGTAATCGGATGCAAGCGAGACGGGCAAACCTGCTTCAATCATTTTCCGCGCCGGCGGATAATTCATTCCCAAAAAGAAAGCGGCTCCGGGAAGTAAGGTCGGCATTGTTTTGCTGTCAAGCAGGCAGTTTATTTCATCTTCGCCTGTATATTCAAGATGGTCAACCGACAAGGCTCCACATTCAACTCCAACCTGTATTCCGCCTGATGCTGCAAGTTCATTTGCGTGAATTTTTGCCTGCAATCCGTATTTTGCTCCTGCAATTAATATTTTTTTTGTTTCTTCTACTGTAAAAAAACCTTTATCACAAAATACATCAATGAAATCGGCTAATTTTTCGTCGGCAATTTGCGGTATCATTTCGTTAATTATCAAATCTATATATTTTTCCCGTTTGCCGATATATTTTTCGGGAATAGTGTGCGCTCCCAAAAATGTTGATTTTATTGCAAGAGGACTTATTTTTTGCAGCCGCTTAATTACTTTCAGCATTTTGATTTCATCTTCGGTCGAAAGTCCGTAACCGCTTTTTATTTCAACGGCGCCTGTTCCGCAACTTGCGATTTCATTAATTCGTTTCAACGACTGTTCTAAAAGTTCATCGTCGCCTGTATTGTGTAAAAGTTTTGCCGAATTAAGTATTCCGCCTCCGCGTTTGGCTATTTCGGCGTACGAAAGCCCGCGAATCTTGTCGATATATTCTATTTCGCGACTTCCAGCATAAACCAAATGAGTATGCGAATCGCAAAATGAAGGAAATACCATTCGTCCATCAGCATCAATTACAATAAGTTTATCAGATTTGAGGTTTTTGATATTCAAATCTTTATCCTTTCCAAAATCAACGATTTTGCCATCAGCAACAAGCAAAAAAGCATTGTCGATGCAATTCAGTTGAGCCATATTTTTTCCTGCAACCCACCGGCATGGATTTTCTTCGACCTGTACAAGTTTTTTTATGTTTTTAATTAATAACATATTTTTTGTTTTATATCTTTTCGATGCAAATTTATAAAATTATTGGCAACAAACAGTTTTAAACAGTAAATTATTACAATATATTTGCTGTAAAAATAGTTTATTTTTTAAATTTTATTATGACTGTTTTTTTTATAATTAAATTTTACATGTATAAAATTTATAAAAAATGATAAAACATTAACCTGTTTTCTTACAATCACAATTATTTTATGTATCTTTGCTACTGAAAAAAACGGATATATGTCAGTATCAACATCTATAATAGCATTAGGTTGTTTGATTTTTTTGTCGCATATTTTCAATGCATTATTCAAACGAACAAAAATTCCAAGCGTCATATTTCTTATATGCATAGGGATTTTTATCGGTCCAATGATTATGAACTGGGCAGATCCAACATTTTTGGGAAATTTCGGAAATGTATTTACGGCAGTAACGTTTATCGTGATTTTATTTGACAGCGGTACGGAACTCAATATCTACGACATTAAAAAATCAATCGGGCGAGCTACGGCTCTCACGGTGATGTGTTTTATAAAAACGCTTGTAATTTCGACAGCAGTTATTTTTTTTCTTACCGATTTGGATATTATGAGTTGCATTTTTATCGGTTCTGTTACAGGCGGAACATCTGTTGCCATAGTTATTCCCATTGTAAAACAGTTGAAGCTGCGCGAAAAACCCAAAACAATTCTATCGCTCGAATCGACATTCAGCAGCGTACTGTCGTTGATTATAAGTCTGGCAATATTTGAAAACATGCAATCGGGCGAAATGAGTATAGTGAAAATTGTAATAAACATGGCGGTTTCGTTTATTGCAGCGTCAATATTCGGCGCTGTGCTTGGTATTGCATGGGCTATTTTTCAGCATCGAGTTTTGAAAGATGCAAAAAACATGATGTTTGCATCATTTGCATTAGCCTTTATTATTTACGGCGTGTGCGACCAGATGAATCTAAACGGCGGTACGGCGGTGCTTGTTTATGGAATTACATTGGGAAATATAAATTATTTTTCGGGAAACAAAATTTTAAGAAAATTTACATTAGGCGAAAAGCTGATTCTTAACGAAAATCATCGTACATTTTTTTCGGAAATAGGTTTTGTATTACAGACATATTTTTTTGTTTACATAGGAATAAGCCTGAAATTCAGCGATATTAATTTATTTATGGTGAGCGTGATTGTTTCAATACTTATATTTACAGGACGGCAATTTATGACAAAGTTTATTATTTCAAAACGAACACCTGAATTTGAGCGTGAAATAATTTCGATAATGGCGCCCAAAGGACTTGTTGCTGCCGTTATGGCATCGCTGCCTTTGCAGTATGGATTGGCTAATGGCGATAAAATTCAGGGAATTGTTTATTACGTCGTATTTATAAGTATTCTGCTTTGCTCATTTTTAGCCGCAAACATAAAACGACAAAAAGAAAAATTTGATAAAAAAACAGAAAATAAATCATTAAATTAAAAAATAAACAATAATTTTGGCACGAATTTTAGCAATAGATTATGGACAAAAACGTGTTGGACTTGCAGTAACCGACAATTTGCAGATAATTGCAACAGCATTAGATACAGTACATTCGAAAGATGTTATTAAATACATTTCAGAATATATTGAGCGCGAAACGGTTGAACTGTTTGTTGTAGGTTTTCCAAAAGATTTGCAAAACAATGATACCGATGCAACAAAATATGTAGAAGCATTTATAAAACAGCTCGGCAAGGCATTCCCCGACATTTCCGTTGTCAAAATCGACGAACGCTATACATCTAAAATTGCATTTCGAGCAATGATAGATGGCGGTTTGAAAAAATCAGACAGACGCGATAAATCTATGATTGATAAAATAAGCGCTGTAATAATTTTACAGTCGTATTTGGAACAGAAACAAAACGAAAAAAACAGAATATAAAAAACATATTAATATATAAATCAAACTCATGATATTGCCAATTTATGTTTACGGTTCGTCCGTATTGAAAAAAGAAACCGAAGAAATAGACTCTACATATCCCGACCTGCAAACCTTTATTGCAGATATGTTCGACACAATGGCTCACAGCGGAGGCATAGGCTTGGCTGCGCCTCAGGCAGGAAAATCAATTCGCATATTTGTGCTTGATGCAGACGCATTTGCCAAAGATAATCCTGAACTTGCAAATTATAGAAAAGTTTTTATCAATCCATTAATATTGGAACGTGCAGGCGAAAAGGTGTGTTACAACGAAGGCTGTTTGAGCTTTCCAAAACTTCACGAAGATGTTTATCGCGAATCACGCGTAAGAGTTCAATATTTTGATGAAAATTTTGAAAAACACGATGAATGGTTTGATGGAATAGTTGCACGAATAATTCAACACGAATACGACCATTTGGAAGGAATACTTTTCGTAGAACGCTTATCGCCAATACGCCGAAAACTTATAGCATCAAAACTTAAACGAATTACAAAAGGCGATTTTTCAGCATCGTACAAAACTAAATTATAAACTAAAATATTATTATTATGGGCGCTTTTCATGCTTACGATATTCGCGGAATATATAATGTCGATTTCAATAAAAACGATGTTTACAAAACAGGATTTTATCTTCCGCAACTGTTAAAAACAAATGCAATTCTGGTTGGCAGAGATGTGCGAACATCTTCGCCCGAAATTTTTGAATACCTGTGCAAAGGCATAACAGATGCCGGCGCCGACGTATTCGACACAGGACTGGCAACAACGCCAATGGTGTATTTTGCAACATCAAAATACAATTTTAAAGCATCCGTGCAAATTACCGCATCGCACAACGGTCGCGAATACAACGGATTGAAAGTATCGCGCGAAAACGCTTTGCCCGTAGGCTTTGATACAGGGCTTGGCGAACTGCAAAAAATTATAACCGTTCAAACTCCCGTTCCGGTCGAAAACAAAGGCAAAATAAAAACACTGAACGTCAAAGATGATTATATTGCTTTTCTCAAACAATATCAAGGCAACTATAATAATCTGAAAATCGGCGTTGATGTATCAAACGGAATGGCAGCGCTGCTTATAAAAGATTTGCTTGGCGATAAACCGATTTATATTTATGATGAACTTGACGGAACATTTCCAAATCACGAAGCCAATCCTCTTATTCCGGAAAATGTTGCCGATTTGAAAAAGTTGGTAATCAACAACAACTGCGATGTCGGAATTATCTTTGATGGCGATGCCGACCGCGTGATGTTTGTTGACGAAAAAGGTCAGTTTATTTCACCCGACTTGATGATAGCCGTGCTGGGACATTATTTTCTTGAAGGAAAAAATATAAAAGCGAAAGTATTGCAGGACATTCGCACATCCAAAGCAGTAGGCGAATATCTTGAACAGTTTGGCGCAGAAATGCATACATGGCGCGTAGGACGCGCTTATGCAGCGCCTGAACTTCGCAAAATCGACGGACTTTTCGGCGGAGAACTTGCTGGCCATTTTTACTTCAAAGACTTTTTTTACTCTGACAGCGGAATGTTGGCTTGCCTTATAATTCTCGATGTTATTGCAAAAATGAAACAGAAAGGAATTTCGCTAAATCAATTAATCTCAAAAATAGAAGTATATAAAAATTCAGGCGAAATAAATTTTAAAATAGAAGATAAAAAAACAGCGATGGATGCCGTGCGCAAACATTTTAGTTCAACCGAAAAACCTACCGTAATTATGGATTTTGATGGTTACAGAATTGAATTTCCCAACTGGTGGTTCAATATTCGTCCGTCCAACACCGAGCCGTATTTACGATTTATTGCCGAAGCTAAAACCGAAGAATTACTTGCGGAAAAAGTGAATAAAACAAAGGAAATTTTAGAAAAGTTTATGTAATTTTATTTTGAAACAAAATAAATAGTCGCTCCTTAATGAGTGTCGCAACTTGTTTGTTATTAATAATTTACGGACATAATTTACCAAATAAAGATACCGAGTTTTATATAGATACAGGCAAAAATTCGGCAAAATATGAACTTTTTTTCTTTTATCTTCATTACACTAAACTATCTGACAGAAATATTTAATGTCCTAGCATTGTCTTTTTTTATATTCGTAAGGAGCGACTAATTACAGGTTTGGCGGATTTAAAACAAAATACCAATACTCTTGGGATTAGTATCGGTATTTCTCATTAATTTTAAATGTCTGCTGTTTTGGCATTCCGCAACAGTTTATTTTATTGTTGTTGTGTTTGTTCTTGCTGTTGTGTTTGTTCTTGTTGTTGTGTTTGTTCTTGCTGTTGGGTTTGTTGTGCATCCTGCTGCTCTTCGGGCTGTTGCTCTTCAGATTGAATTGGTTCTGTTCCAAATTCGGGCTGCGCTGTTGGATTTTGCATTATATTGCTGTTGCGTTGAATTACAGATTCGGTTGCAGTTCCTGATGAGTTTCTTCCTGTTGGAGGGAAAAGTACTGCAAAAATACAAATCAAACCAAGCGCGATTGATAAATACCAGGTTGCTTTTTCGAGTGTGTCAGCGGTTTGACGAACTCCGAAAATTTGATTGCCGGAAGCAAAATTTGCGGCAAGCCCGCCGCCTTTTGAATTTTGAATCAGCACTATAAATACTAAAAGAATGCTGACAATTACTGCTAAAACAATAAGTATTGTATAAAACATCGTATATTTATTTTAATTTCTTTTCTTTAAATTTTCAATCAGGGCTGCAAAGTAAGCACTTTTTTTTGAATCTTGCAAACTTAATTTTTCATAAACATCAATTGCCTTGGAAATATAACCCTGTTCGGCATATATTTTGGCAAGGGTTTCCGTTACAAAACCATCTTCGCCAATCGGCTCTGTGCATGTGTTTTCAGGCATTTTGCCATCTTCGTATTTTTCATTTTTATGTTCTATTGATATTTTTTGTGATGATGCTAAAAATTTATCAACAATATCTTCGGATGTTTCTTTTACGTCGATGGCTTGATTTGCAAAATAATCGGAAACAGGATAATCAAATACGGTTTGTTCTTCTGTTTCTACTTCGTTGTGAGGTGGTTCGTCTTCAATATTAACATTTTGTAATTCAATTTCATCTCTTTCAACTTGAAACGAGTCGAACAGTTTGTCGTATAAGAAGTTACGGTTCAGGCTGTAGATTGCCGCCGTATTCAGATATTTTTCAAAATCGTCTTTTTTGAGTCGTTGGATTTCTTTTGCCAACAATTGTTGTCCGATAGAAAACCATGGATTTTCGGCTATCAGGTTTTGCAGTGTTTGCAAGTTTTTTTCGGATGGTTTGTATTCCATCTTCATCATTGATATTAAATTTGCTGCATTCATAATTTTCTACCAGTTTGCTACAGACGAGTTAAAAATATCTTCAATCAGTTTATCGACTATGGTTTTTATAAGGTCATCCTGCACGCTGTTCAAACTCTGCGAACTGTCGAAATCTTCGTAAGCCGAAAAGTCTCTGTCAAAACTCCATTTATCATCAAGTTTGTTTGTGAACTTAACATGTACTCTGATTAGCAGTCTGTTTTGCGATGCAATTTCGTCGGCTGTTACGGCAATTGAATTTACCGAATAGTCGCGAATTTCGCCTTCAAATGCGAGGTCGGCATCTTTTGTAACAAGTGTTAATGGCGTCTGTTTCACAAATTTTTCTCTCAGCGCTTCGTTGAATGTATTGCTAAGCGTAGGTATTACAATTGGCGCAATATTTTGAAAATAATCAATACTTACTGTTTTTGCCGCTCCGTACGATGCTCCTGTAAATGAATATATTCCACATGAAATTGTTGTGCACAAAAATAAAACTGCCGAAAGGTATATTTTGAGTTTTTTTTTCATTTTAAGATATTTTAGATATTGTGTTCTTTTATTTTCCTGTAAAGCGTACGTTCTGATATTCCAAGTTCATTTGCAGCCTGTTTGCGTTTGCCGTGATATTTTTCGAGCGCTTTGCGTATAAGTTCTATTTCTTTTTCGTCAATCGAAAGCGATTCATCCACAATTTCTTCGGTTTCGGTAATATTTTTGTGTTTTGCCGTGATATTTATCGCCGCAGGATTTGCAGATGTTACGATATTTGCCTGTGCAAAATCGTTGTTTGTTTCGGTTGGATAGTATGTTGGCATACGCCCAAGACTTAAATCGTGAACAACTTTTTTCAGTTCGTTTATATCCGCTTTCATTTCAAACAGTATTTTATAAAGAATTTCGCGTTCCGAATCAAACGAATTACTGCTGTTGTTTTTTCCGTAAATCACAGGTAATGTTGAAGATTGTTCAGGCAAATAATGTATCAGTATATTTTCGTCTATTTCTCGCGATTCTTCAATTATTGATAATTGCTCGGTAATGTTTTTTAATTGTCGTATATTTCCTCTCCATTCATAATTTTCGAGTAAAATACGCGCTTCGTCAGTCAGCGAAACAGTTGGCATTCTGTATTTTTCAGCAAAATCGACAGCAAATTTTCTGAACAGTAAATATATATCATCTTTACGCTCGCGCAAAGGCGGAATATTTATTGGAATAGTGTTCAAACGATAGTATAAATCTTCGCGGAAACGTCCGTTCTGTATGGCATGCGACAAATTTACATTTGTTGCGGCAATTACTCTTACGTTTGTTTTTTGAACTGCAGATGAGCCTACTTTCATAAATTCGCCCGATTCGAGTACCCGCAACAGTCTGACTTGCGTTGATAGTGGCAATTCGGCAATTTCGTCAAGAAAAATGGTGCCGTTATCGGCTACTTCAAAGTAACCTTTGCGAGTTTCTTTTGCATCGGTAAACGAGCCTTTTTCGTGTCCAAAAAGTTCGGAATCAATAGTTCCTTCGGGAATTGCTCCACAGTTTACAGCGATATATCTGTTGTGTTTGCGCAAACTCAAATTATGTATTACCTGCGGAAAAAATTCCTTGCCAACACCGCTTTCTCCGGTAATAAGCACCGACAAATCCGTTGGCGCAACCTGACAGGCAATATCCAGCGCTCTGTTGAGTTCTGGATTATTGCCGATGATTCCGAAACGTTGTTTAACTTGTTGTATGTCTGTTATCATAATAAGGTTATAATCAAATCAATATATTGCATAATAATATTATATCAGTTTACAAAGTTATATGTTTTTTTTGAATAGCAGCAAATTGATAATGCGTAAAAATTACCGATTTTTTTGTTTTTGTTAATTATTGTTATACCTTTGCATTTGAAAATGTAATATTGTATGCCTATGTTATAGAACAAAGTAAACAATACGCACATTTTAAGTTTTATTGGAAAAAGCGTTTAGCTTTTATTCAGGTTCCATGAAATCTAGACAATTTCGAGAACTAACAATGGATAAAGCAATGAACGCTCACGTCGCCTCCGGCGTGGGCTTTATTCATTTTGATTTTGTTAGTTGGGTAGTCTAGGACCTCATGGAACAGAGAAGATTGAGTTTGTCCGCGCTTTTTTTATGTGTGTATTTAAAATGAAAATTAGGGACAAAAGTCTGAATTTGCCGAAATTGGACTTTAAATAAAAATTCGACTAAAAAGTCTGAATATGCCGAATATAGACTTAAAACAAGAAGTAGGCACAATTTAAAATAAATATATTATGAGTTTAAGATCATGGTTTGAAATAACCAAAAAAATTTTTCTGGGAGTATTATTATACTCGATTGCAAACGTATTGTATTTAATCGTTGACCCGATAAGTTCGCTTACCAGTTTCGTTGATTCGGTAGGAACTTTTGCAGTTGGAAGTTCACCGGTCAGCGGCATTGCCGTATTTTTTGATATTTTAACTTACTTGCTTTTAATCGGAATAGCAGGCGGATACGTATTGTTTTTGTTAGGATTAACGAATTTTTCAAAAATCCTTGAAATGTCAGACCGTAATGCTGTCGAAAGCGTGCGTAACGGTGCTATAGTTATGATAGTCGGCGCTGTTGTTGATGTTTTAATATGGGGTTTTATAGGGCTTATTATCTATATTGTCGGGTTCATTTTGATGATAATGGGATATTCTAAACTGAAAAATTCGCCTACTTTTCCTCAAAAAGCAAGAAATGGCGCATCAAAACTGTTTACAGCAATGCTTTTGTCGTTAATAGGCGCAATTTTGGGATTAATTCCTTTGATTGGCGGTTTTATAAATGCAATACTGGCTATTGTTGCGTTCTTCTTTATTTTGTCGGGCTGGGCAACGATACGGGATGCCGAAAAGTAGAAAATAAAAAGGCAGAATATTGAAACCGAAACTTTCCCATTTTAATGAAAATTATTAATGTTCCAAATTCGTACAAAAGTGGGAAAGTTTTTTTTCGTTGCATCACGAAATATCTGTTGCCTTTGTTTTTATGGTAAAATGCTTAATTAAATACTTGTTCTTTTATTATTATATAGTCGCTCCTTAAA
>JAITLJ010000215.1 GCA_031277925.1 Prevotellaceae bacterium
TTGCAGTATTTTTTATTTGCTGCATGGGCGGTTTTGCTCAAAACAACAGCGTAAAAGGCATTGTAACCGACGAAAACAACGAACCTGCAAGTCAGGCGACAATTTTATTGCTGTCGGCAAAAGATTCGTCTGTTGTAAAATACGCAACGAGCAACAATAAGGGTTCGTATCAATTGCAGCAAATACCCAACGGACAATACTGGGTTGAGGTTCGTTATGTAGGATATTCTGCTCAGCGAACCAAAATAGGACTTTTCGGAAACAATAATCTTGATGTTAATTTCAAACTGAAAGAAGAAATTACAAGCCTTGAAGCATCCAAAGTAAAAGCAAATTACGTTGGAATAGAATTTATCGGCGATACAATTCGTTACAATCCGCTTGCATATACCGATGGTTCGGAAGTTACGCTCGGCGAAATGATGAACAAACTTCCCGGAATTGATGTTAACGAATCGGGAAAAATAACGGCGCACGGCAAAGATGTAGATGCTGTGCTGATTGAAGGCAGAGATTTATTTTCGGGCAATACGCAAGTGCCTTTGCAAAATCTTCCGGCAAGCATAGCCGAAAAAGTTGAAGTTATAAACAATTACAGCGAATACGATATTATGAAAGGATTTCAATCGTACGAAAAAACGGCAATAAACGTAAAGATAAACAAAAGTTTCTGGGAAAAAATCAGCGGAAATATTAGCCTTGCCGGCGGCGTGCAAAATAAATTTCATACAAAAAACAACATAATACGTCTAATGCCTAAATTTATGGCATCTGTAACATTGTCGGGAAACAACCTTGGCGAAAGCCTTTTGCAATTTGAAGATTATATAAAAATGAAAGGAGGAATGAACGAATTTTCAACAGGTTCAGGTTCTTTCACCTTCTCGCTCGACGAAACAGATGCGTCTTTGCTGACAGCGGCAGATGCAAATACATACAGCGCAGTAAACAGTCTTGCCGTATTAAATATTTCGGCTCAACCCAGCGAAAAATTCAAAATAAACACTTACGGACTTTTCAATATGTCGAAATTTAAAAATGCAGATGAAAGTCAATATACTTATTTCAACGAAAATGGAGATGAATATTATACAAAATCAACAAAAAGCGTAAAACGGAATAAAACAGGCAGCGGATTTTTAAAATTATCCTATAATCCATCAAACAAATTGTCGTATATCTATCAGGGAATTTTTACGGATGCATTCACAAAATCGGCATCCGACATCGATAATATCAATTTGTTTACATCTTCGCAAAACGAAAGAGAATCGCTGAATACAACACATAATTTTACGGCAATCAAAAAAAATAACGAAAACGTTTTTACTGCAAATATGAATTTTATTTACAAAAATGCGCCCGCCGACTACAGTTTTCAAACTGACTCGCTTTTGTTGCCGCTTACTGCCGGCGCTTACAACGATTTGTTTTATATTTTACAGCAAAGAAACACAAATCAAAAAACAGCAAGCCTTGATTTATCATATATGCATAAATTAAATTCATCGTATTTTCTAAAATTTGCGCTTGGAGCAAATTATACGCGCAACGGTTTTGCATCGTCAATTTACGAAAATCGCCCGAATGAAGCAAAAAAATTGATTGCCAATAATAATTTTATAAACGATTCGCATTTGGGATATTTCAATCAAACAATAAATGCAAATATTACAAAAAATCAGGGCTTGTTCAGATTCAAAGCGAGTTTGACCCTGAGAAATATGATTTTTTATCATAATATTAACGGAAGTCTGGAAGACAAAAATAAAATAGTTGCAGAGCCTGAATTTGAAATTTCAGTAAGACCTAAAGAAACACGCAGTTTTTCGATTTCATTTAAAAAAGGTACGACAATGACATCAATTGCAAATTTAATTTCAGGAATGTATATCAACAGTTTCGACAGTTATGCAAACGGCAGCAGTTTTACAAAACTTTTTGCAAACAACCATTCTGTTTTAACAATTTTTTCTGATTATAATCAATTTCACAATACGCATTTTTTTATTTATGCTAATTATGATTTAATTGACAAAACATCATCAAAAGATTATTATCGTGCAGGCTCGCTCAACGAAACACGTACGGTTTTGGCGCCCGACAGATACAGTTTTAGATTTTCTTCGTCATTTTCAAAGAAGTTTCTGTTTGCGCCGATTTCAACCAACATTAGCCTGACGCACAGACAAAATTCATATTCGTACTTCAGTGCAGGCATTGCAATAAAAGGTAAAACACATTCGACATCCGCCGATTTGGGCGTTTTGAGCAGTTATAAAGAAGGATTTAATTTTGGATTGGACGCTGCTTTTTCGCGCAATTATTACAAAACATTGATTGCAACCAGACAGGATATACAAAAGTATTCAGGAAAAATTTCGTTTACAAAAAACAATTTTTACATATCAACATCTCTCGATTACGAATACAATAACGCTCGCAAGGTAATGCAAAATTTCTATTACTGGAACGCCGATATTCGTTATTCGTTTGCCAATAAAAAATATGAAATTCAATTACTCGGCAGCGATATGCTTCATACTTCCGACAAACACTGGCGCGAGATTTCGTACACCGACAATGCGATGATAGAAAGTTTCATGCGCCGCATTCCCGGAAGTATTATTTTGAAATTCAACATGAAAATTTAATGACAAAAATTAAACAGTCATTCCTTATTAATAAAAAAAAGATAATAATAAAACCAAAACGCCATAAAACTGTAACTTACATAAATTGAATATCAGCAAAATATCATTATTTTTTAGTCTTTTTTGATACCGTTTTGGGTATAAGGAACAACTATTTACCACATTTATTTTTCGGGCAGGTGGCAGACAAACACTAAAACTGAAAATAAATAAAAGGCTGAACGTCGCTGCTTTTGATTTGTACGATTAAATATATCAATACAATCATTACAGCAGCCTTGAAAATTAAAGACGTATTTATAAATTTGTTTTTGAAATCATTTTCTGTTTTTGCAGGTAAAAAATGCAAAACATATCCTGCCAAAATGAATATGAAAACAAGTTTATATCCCGACAGCACTTGCCAAATAATCTGTGGTTGAAAATTTCCAAAAATTTGTGATAAAACCGTTTGGCAGTCTTCGAGCGAGGTGTTGCGAAAAAATATCCATGCAAACATTACAAAATGAAATGTAAAAAATATGCCAAACCAGCGGCGCAATCTGTTTGTCGGCTGTACGCAGGTTTTGTTGCGGCGTGTAAAAAAGCCAAAAAATTTATGCACAGCAAGAGCAATTCCGTGTAATGCGCCCCAAACAATAAAATTCCAGTTTGCACCGTGCCATAATCCGCCAAGCAGCATGGTTATAAACAGATTGATATATGTTCTGATTTTACCTTTGCGATTTCCTCCCATCGAAATATAAAGATAATCGCGCAGCCACGATGACAGGGAAATATGCCAGCGACGCCAGAATTCTTGAATATTTGCCGATTTGTAAGGCGAATCAAAATTAATGTTGAATTTAAAACCAAGCAATAGCGCTATTCCTATTGCCATATCGCTGTATCCTGAAAAATCGCAGTATATCTGAAGTCCGTAACCATACACGCCGAAAAGATTTTCGATGCCGGAATAAAGCGAAGGATTTTCAAAAATTCTGTCAACAAAATTTATTCCTATGTAATCAGATATTATTGCTTTTTTGAATAATCCGCAAATAATGAAATAAATGCCCGTGCCAATCATTTCGTTTGTAATGTTCAGCGGTTTGCGAATTTGCGGAATAAAATCGCGTGCGCGAACTATAGGTCCGGCAACTAATTGCGGAAAAAACGATACGTAAAAAGCATAATCGAGTAAATTGTTCAAAGGTTTGATATTTCGGCGGTAAACATCTATGGTGTAACTTAACGACTGAAAAGTAAAAAATGATATTCCAACAGGCAAAAAAATGTCGGATGGATGGAAATTTCCGTTTACTATCGATGAAAAAGCCGTTCCAAAAAAGTTGAAATACTTGAAATAGGCAAGCAATCCAAGTCCGATGCAAACGCTGATTGAAAGCAATATTCGCCGCATGTATTTTTTTTTTGCAAGCGCCAGACATTGAGCCAGTAAAAAGTCGCTTACTGTGATTATTCCGAGCAGGAAAAAATAAAATCCGCTACTTTTATAGTAAAAATAATAAGAAAAGATGATAACAAAAATCAGGCGCGGAGTTGTGCGTTTTTTCAACGTTGTATATGCAATAATAAAAGCAAGAAACAAAAACATAAAAAATCCGCTGTTAAAAATCATCGGTTCGTTTGGATTATAAACGAACAGCGCTTGAATTTTGTTGAAATCCAAACCGAGGTTATTAAGCCAGTTACTCATAGTTTTTCAACACATATTCGTTATAACCAGCTATCAGCGCTTCGTAAAGTAAATTGCCTTGAAGAACATATCCATCAATTATAAAATGCAGTTTGTCTTTTTGATAATATTTTCCATTTTGCCAATTTTTGCATGCATGCTGTTCGCCGCCAACAATATTGAATAAATCCCAACATGCAGCATTATGGTCGGCGGCAAATTGCACGATTGTTGATGCTACATTTTTAGTATTTTTATTTTCTGTTACCGAAATTATTTTACGATTTCTGCGTCTGCGCGCGCGGCTGTATGTTGTTTTGAATGCGCCGGGCGGCGTAGTATATAAAATTGTTGATTGAGGGCAGTGATTTTTCAAAAGCGAAAAAAGATTTTCCATCATGTTGTAGTGATATATCGAGTCGTAGCGTCCAAGCCCTTCGTTTGTGCCGAGCGAAATTATAATTAAATCGGGATTTAATTTATTTATTTCGTAGATATATTTGTCGTTCAGAAAATTTTTACTTGTTGCGCCGTTAATACCTATGCAATGACAAATAATTCCGGGCAAACCGTTTTCTTCAAGTATTCCTGCGCTTTTGTATCCATCAATAAATTTTGTTGCTGCATTACCGAATATTTCGGTCAGCCGCAAATTGAAAGCAGGAGTAAATTCATGGCTGCGAACATGAGAATCGCCGATATGAACTATGCGTACAACAGGTTTTTCAATGTTTTTTATATCGCGAATCATCATTAATTTCTCAAAAAATGCGGATAAACTTCGTGCGGAATCCTGTATAATATTTGGTTGTGTTCCTGCAAAAAATGAAGGCAAAACTGTTTCGGTATTAACATGTATTGATATTATTTCATCATCGTTGGTAAAATCAGGGTTAGAAAACAAAAATCCTGTACATGTCAGTAAAATAACATTAAACATAACAATAAATTTAATTTTGGACGTAAACAACAGTTTCATTTTTTATTATTTTAGTTTATTCATTATATTTTTTCTTTTCAAAATACCTTTCTTTTCCATACTCAATCGCGTCAAACAAATGGTTTGCAATTTGTTCTCCGCCGCGCATGTTTATATGAGTATAATCTAAATTGGCTTTTGGCGGTTTTGATTTTACGTAGCCTGTTATTCCGCCGTTGAGAGCCATAGCATCTATTAAATTCCAAAAGGCAATACCACATTCGGCAGCAATGTTTTGTTGAGTTGCCAGCAAGTTTTTCACTCCTGGCATTGTTGTCATTTCGCCGTTGATTTTCACAGCTCGATCGCCAACGCTTATCAACAGAAAATCGCTGTTCGGAAAATTGCTGCGAAGATGATTTATTACGCCTTTCATTGTTTTTTTATAATAATCGAATTTGGTTTGTGTTTTACTCGCCACATTCAATCCATATTGCAGTATTATCAAATCATAACTTCGTAATTTGTCAAAGTCCTTTAATGTTTTTGCAGGAATATATTTAAGACTTTCGCCCGAAACGCCGCGAAGCGAATAGTTATCGACAACAATTCCCTGTTTTTCATCATCTAAGGCGATTCCGAAAAAACGCGTGTTTATGCCCGGATTGTCAATGGTAATTTTTATATGAGATATTGGTCCGTCAACCGAAATTTTCTGAATATTCTTACTGCTTTCGACTATATGTTTTTGGCTTGTTTTGCGATTGATGGTTGTTGTAAATTTCAGATTTCCATCTGTTATAAAATAAAATACAGCAGTAGAACAGGTGTCATTTTTTTTTCCGTATGTTGTACGGCATGAGAATGTTGCCGTAGCGTTTGTATCGGGAATAAAATAATGACCTGAAATTCCCTGTTGGCTGTGACTGAAAATGCTGTCGGTAACACAATGTTCATCCCAGCCGCTGGCAGAAGTAACCACAGTTGTTCTAAAACCGGCTGTAATGCAATTAACAGGAACAAAACCAACTCCTTTTCCGCCGTATTTTTTTTTGAACATATCGCGCAACGAAGATGTCAGCAAGTCGCCTTCGATAAACGAATCGCCAAAATATGCTATACGTATCGGGCGATTATTGGTATCTAAAGCCGCATAAAAACGGTTTAAGGCATCGTGTTCGGCAGAATAGTCGTCGATGCAAATTATGCCTGTTTTGCAGGTATCTACAAATTTGTGAGTTACTTGAAGAACGGTATCAATTGAAATGGTATCATTATTTTTTTCGTCATTGCTGCGAATATCGGAAAGAACATCCACTTTTTTCATTTCAAAATCGCCAAAGTTAAATGCAGGTATCAGCGAAAGCAGTAACGTTCCCACAATAACAAGAGATACAAATATCAGTACTTTATTTATTTTGTTATCAGTCATTTCATTATAAAAAACGCACAAAGGTATAAAATTAATGCCGATAATTATTGCTATATATTGCAAGATTTATTAACAAGATATTATAAATTGCAATCTGTTAATACCTGTAAATTTTGTGATAACTGAAAATTATACGGATAAATGAGTGTTTAACCGCTCTTTAAAAACTGTGTAAAATATTTATTAATTGCAAATTAGATGTAAAAAACAATGTATAAAATTGCAGGTTTTTGCGTTAATATTGATTAAAATCAGGTAAATAAACAGCGCTTTTTTATTGTTTGTCGTTTATAACAACCTGTCCCATAGAGACGGAATACATTTTAAAAAGGTTTTAAACGCCGTATAAACTGCACAATTGTCAACTTTTATCTGAAAATTTTACTTTTTAAAGAACGATGATTTAAAATTATTTGCAGTTATCCAATAGTGTTTAACAAAAAAGGCTGCCTGAAAAATTTTCAAAACAGCCTCATCGCACTTAAATCAATTATTTATGGAAATTTGTATTATGCCTTTTTGCTATTCTTTGAAAAAACTGATACTGAATATCTGCATTTTATAGCAGAACCCGAGCTTGACTGATTTTTTGTTTTGCGGGAAATATTCAAATAAATCACCTTACTTTATCAACCCGCATCAAACAGTAAAATTGTAAATATTTCAAATAAACTTGCAATGTAAAATAGATACTTTTACATTAATTCATAATTTTTGTGCAAAGATAAAACCGGTATTTTACATCTAAGTTACGTTTCTTTTAATCTTATATTACATTTTTTTTAACGTGTTCTAAAAATATAGAAATCAGATATATCAAAATAATTATTAATGTTTTCATCCCGTATTTCAATAAACTTTTAGACCTGTATTCGTACTTTTGATAAATATTTAAAATTTTCGCATACGTGCTTTATTCTTTGTGAGTTGCATAATAAATATTAATAACAGTTATCTGAACGGATTTTCGCTGTCAAAATTATAATTTGCTTTTACGCTGCCATCAAGTCTGTATTTTGCTGCACTTGCATTTATAAATTTTACATTGCGCGTTTCGCTGGCGCTTATTTGCAAAAGAAACTGCATCAAAAAAGCATGATAACGAATGTTCGCTTTTACGTTTTTGAGTTTACAAAATATTTTCTATAACTTTGTGCTGTTTTTCAATCAGTTTAGTATAACTCTTTTATAATATTACAAATGAAAACCAAAAGAATAATTGCGCTTGATGCATTTCGCGGCTTTACCGTTGCATTAATGATTTTAGTAAACAATCCGGGCAGTTGGAGCCATATTTATTCTCCGCTGCGCCACGCCGAATGGCAAGGTTGCACGCCTACCGACCTTGTATTTCCGTTTTTTCTTTTTGTTGTTGGCGTTGCATCGTTTTTTTCATTCAAAAAATTCGATTTCAAACTTAATAAAACAACATTTTTAAAACTTTTTCGGCGTGCCTTACTGATATTTTTGATTGGATTTTTGTTAAATCTTTATCCGTTTTTTGATATAAACAAGCCGTTTTCATTGCAAAATATCTGGCATAAGCTCGAAACGGTAAGAGTTTTTGGAGTATTGCAACGTATAGCCTGCGCTTATTTCACTGGAATTTTTCTTTGCCTTTTATTCAAATCAACAAAAAAAATAGCAACGGCTGGTGTCGCATTAATGCTTTTGTTTTGGGGAATTTTAATTGCATACAATCCTCAAAATCCTTACGATAAGAAGGAAAATGCATGTCGCGCAGTCGACTTGATTATTCCGGGCGAAAACAATGTTTACAAAGGTTACAGTCGCACGCTTGAACTTGATAATTTCAATTTTACCATTGTTGACAATACTCATTTCAATATAAAACCTGCAGATGGCAAAAATATTGACATGAATTACATTTCGTTTCAGTCAGCGCCCGATGGTTATGAGCTGAAAAAAGAAGCGCAAAATGCTAAAATTTCATACATCGCTGTTCCATTTGAAAACACTGATGCAGAAAATTTATCTTCAAATGCAGTCATGCAGTTTACCAGCGCAACCGAGCGAATACCGTTTGACCCTGAAGGTTTATTAGGCGCAATGTCGGCTGCGGCAACAGTTGTTTTCGGCTTTTTGACAGGTCGGCTTATCAATTTTTATTCAGAAAACAAAGAAAAAATAGTAACGCATCTTTTGCTTTTCGGGCTGGCTGCGGTTTTTGCAGGAATGTTTTGGGGGCAATGGTTTATAATATGCAAACCGCTGTGGACAGGTTCGTACGTTCTGTATGCCGGCGGCTTGGCGATGGTTGTTCTTGCATTTTTCATTTGGTTTATGGATGTAAAACAATACAGTCAAAAATATTTTCGTCCATTCATTGCCTTTGGTTCCAATCCACTGTTTTTGTTCGTAATGTCGGGCGTGATAGTCAAAACCATGAGTTTCCCTTGTTTCAACATTGGCGGAATGCCGTTTCAAAGCCACATATATGCAAGCATTTACAAAGGCATTGTCGATCCTGCATTCGGTTCGTTGCTGTATGCCGTTACATTTGTTGCCGTACTGTGGATAATTGCTGACATACTATACAGAAAAAAGATTTATATAAAGGTATAATATTTACATATACAGCGA
Source organism: Prevotellaceae bacterium (assembly GCA_031277925.1). Lineage (GTDB taxonomy): Bacteria > Bacteroidota > Bacteroidia > Bacteroidales > UBA932 > JAIRKV01. Next base: position 9,288 of record JAITLJ010000215.1, read on the forward strand.
AAAAAAGTAAAATGCAGTGCGAAAAACAGCGCAGTTCTTCGTAATTCAAGAATAAAAGAATTAAAGATTTAGAAATTGTTTAATGTAAATAAAATTTAAATAGTCATTCCTTAATAAATATTGAAACCATTCATTATTAATAAACTGTAAGCATAAATTATTGAATAAAAATACTGTGTTTTATATAGATACAGGCAAAAATTCGTCAAAATACGAACTTTTTTCTTTATCTTCTTTGTGTCAAGGCAAATTGACAGAAAGAAAAGATGTCCCTGACAAGACAGGCTACACAATTTAAAGATTTAAAATTTAAGGATTTAAAGACAGTTCCGCTACGAATTGTCTGTTGGTAAGAAATAAAATCTCTTTGTGCATCACGTGCGGAATGACCACAGATGACTTGAAAAACCGTCGCTGCTCCGCACGTAACCTTTGTTGCGGCAAAATTTCTACCAATATTTTGTCCCTGACGGGACAGGCTCCGCTGCACTGTGCAATTTAAAGATTTAAAATTTAAGAATTTAAAGACAGTTCCGCTACGAATTGTCTGTTGGTAAGAAATAAAATCTCTTTGTGCATCACGTGCGGGTTGCTCCAAATGACTTGAAATATCGCCTATGCTCCGCACGTACTCGTTATTGTAGTAAATTTTTACTAATATTCAGTCCCTGACGGGACAGGCTCCGCTGCACTGTGCAAT
>JAITLJ010000216.1 GCA_031277925.1 Prevotellaceae bacterium
CATATTTTGCCGAATTTTTGCCTGTATCTGTATAAAACTCGGTATTTTTATTCGATAATTTATGCCTATAATTTATTAATAATTAACCGTTTCGACCCTTTTTAAGGAGCGACTATTTACATGGTATTAAAGGTATACAAATCAATGTATTAATGACAGCAACGGCATGGAATTTAAAGAAAAAGATGGAAATGTTGAAAGAAAAAGTCAAACGTATTTTTTACGCAAATTTTTCTCGGTACTTTTTTCCAAAAATATTATACCTGAAACCTGCATAAATAAATTCACAAGGAGCGACTATTTATATCTGTTTAGGATATTCGATTCTTACATGATATATATTTTTCAATTTCGACTTGAATATTTCTTTTGCAAGCGACAGTTCATTGAAAGTTAAATCCGAATCGTTCAGATATCCGTTTGAAACTTGATAATTTATTATATTTTCAACCAGATCGTTTATTGTTTCGGGTGTTACTGTTTGCAAACTGCGTGATGCCGCTTCAACAGAATCTGCCATCATAAGTACGGCAAGTTCTTTATAATAAGGATTAGGTCCCGGATACGAAAATGACGAAAAATCGGTTGCTTCGGGATGCTCTTCCTTGTATTTCGACAAAAAATAACGCGTATTTGATTTTGCATGATGAGTTTTGATAAAATCAATAATTTTGTTTGGAAGATTATATTTTTTTGCAAGAGTAATTCCATCTTCTATATGCTTGATAATGATTTTTGCGCTTTCTTCGGGCTTCATTTTTTCATGCATCGAGCGTCCTGCTAACTGTTGATTTTCTATAAAATATTCAGGATTCATAATTTTTCCTATATCATGATATAAAGCGCCGACTCGCACAAGCAATGTTTCGCCGTTTATTTGTCGCATAACTTCTTCAGCAAGATTTGCAACTTGCATTGAATGTTGAAATGTGCCGGGCGCTTTTTCGGCAAGCTGGCGCAGCAATATCCGATTTGTATCCGAAAGTTCCATGAGTGTACTGTTCGACAGAAATCCGAAAATTTTTTCAAACACATAAATCAGTTGACAGCCAAACAGTACAAATATCGCATTTATTCCGAACAGTAATATTGTTTTCAAATCTATACTTTCAAACATTCCATCTTTTATCAAACAAACAGTAATATACGACAGTCCATAAAACAGAAAGATCAATCCAATTGCAATAAACAAACGTCCGCGCCGATACCACGTGCGAAACTGCGAAACAGATATAATGCCGGCGGCAAGCGAAACAAAGGCAAATTCAAAACTGTTTGGCGCATAAATAAATATAAGCATGATAATTGTCATATAGATAAATATTGCCGTACGCGAACGAAAAAACGTACCTATATATATCGGAACTACCGTAAGCGGAACAAGATAAATATTGATGCCTGATTTTATAACCTGCATCGAGCCGAAAACCGAAACCACAACCAGCAAAAGTATAAAAGCAATATTTTGAGCGCGATTAAATATTTCGGGTTGATACCAGCGCAACATCAAATAAAGTTGAAGCAAACATATAATTACAAGCAAAAACTGTCCTGCAAGAACAAGCCAAAAACTGCCAAAAAATCCTTCGCCATTCATGTATTCTTTCTTAAACGATTCGAGAATTTCGATATTTTTTGAATTTACAGTTTCGCCTTTGGCAATCAATTTTGTGCCTGCTTGCACTATGCCTTTTGTTATCGAAATATTTTCGATGAGCTGGTCTTTAATTTTATTTGTTACAACTTCATCAAACGAGATATTTGTTTGTATATAATTGCGTATGTCGATTTTCGAATATATATATTGAAAAATGTAAGCGTTTGTTTTTTTGCCAAATTCCGAAGAAATGTGCTTATATGCCTCGTCGGGAGTAAAAATTTCGGCGATGGGACAATCTTCATAAATATTGTTTTTGATGACAGATATTACAAGTTGCCGTCGAGTTGTGAATATTTGAGGAATATCGTTTTTTTGCACTATATATCGCTTGTATGCATCTTTCAACAAATTCAGCAGGATATTTTTTTCGTGATTGTATTTTTGGTCAATCTGTACTTCAAGATTTGCCGAAAACAGGCTCAATTGTTGTTGTTCGACAGATGCATCGTACTGAAAATGAGGTTTGTATGTTTGTGTTATTTTATTGCGGTCGGCAGACAGTTCTTCAGTTGTTTTGTATATTGGAAAATCAAACGGACTTACAATATCTTCCGACATCCATTGTTTGCCTTTTTGAAATTCGTAGTGAAAAGCCGATTTGTGTGGCAATGAAAGCACAAGCAAAATACTTGCGACTGTAAAAAGCACAAGTTTTTTCCATGTTTTAATTGTATTTTTATTGTTTGCTGTCATAATAATTGCTGTTTATTGTTTTGTAAAGGTATAAAAATTAAGAAATAAAAACAAATTTATGCAGAATATTTATTCTCTGAATGCGTTCATATTACAAAAGTGTAAGATTTAATCAAATCGTTTTGAAATTTATAAATTATTTTTTACAATAGCACAGAGCGTATTTTGTTGTTGGCGCGGCAAAAACGGCAGCCGTAAGTATTGCCGAAACTTTTGCTACATCAACAAGTTCTCCGTTTGGATAAAGTATTTTTATATTTTCGCTTTTAGGCGTATATGCTTTTGTCGAAACTGTTTCGTGGCTTACAAAATAATCAATATCTTCATTGCTTATGCCCAAAGTTGATTTTGTTTTTTGCCGTATTGCTTCGATATATTCGTGATTGAATGGTTTTTCGGAAAGACGGCAACGAAAAAGCTTGCGATTTATCAGCATTTTGCAAAGATGTGACAATACAAAATCTTTATGCGAGCGCCATACTTTAATTGCAGATTCAATATCGCAGTCGGTGAGATTTACAAAATGTTCGAGAGGTAATTCATTATTGAAATATTTTCTAAATTCATCAAGAGTTATATTATTGTTTAAAAAGAATTTCAGAGCAGGAGTAGCAAAAAGATTTTCACCTTTATGAGCAAGTTCTTTTGCCCGCCGTAAAATGTTAACAAGAATCTTTTCGGCGGCAAGCACTGTTTTATGCAAATAAACCTGCCAGTACATTAAATGTCGCGAAATTAAAAACTTTTCTATCGAATAAATTCCTTTGGCTTCAACAACGAGTTCATCATTTATCACATTAAGCATTTTTATTATTCTTCCCAAACCAATCATTCCTTCGGCAACTCCCGAAAAAAAACTGTCGCGGCTTAAATAGTCAAGTCTGTCAACATCAAGCTGGCTCGAAACTAATTGATGCAAAAATTTTTTATGATACGTATTGTTGAAAATGGCAATAGCCAAATACAAACGACCATCCATTTGCATGTTTATTTCGTGCATAAGTATTGCTGATATCTCTTCGTGTCCGACTTCTTCGCTTATTATGCTGTGTTCCAGCGAATGGCTGAATGGTCCGTGTCCTATATCGTGTAAAAGAATTGCACAAACGGCAGCTTCGCTTTCTTCGTCGGTAATTTCGCAACCTTTCGAACGCAAAACATCTATTGCCTGCATCATAAGGTACATTGCTCCAAGCGCATGTTGAAACCTGTTGTGGCAGGCGCCGGGATATACAAGATACGAAAGGCTGAGTTGCTTAATATTACGCAAACGCTGAACGTAACTGTGTTCTATCAACTCGGCGGCAAAATTCGCCGGAATGTTGATAAAACCGTGAACAGGATCGTTTACTATTTTTTGCTTGTAATTCATAATCGTATATGATTTACAAATATAGGCTATTTTTTTTAATCATACACATGAAACATAAAAAAGGCTGATTTTTTATTCTGTCTGATGTTTACAAACAATACAATAATTGTTGTTAATTTATACTAAAAGCGACAAATATTATTAATATTATTGTTTTTTTTATTATTTTTGTAAAAAAAACAGATAAATATCGTAAAAAAAATATTTTATTTTTTGTTGTCATAACTTGTGCATTATATCTTTGTTTACAAACGGCGCAGGCAAAAAACTTGAAATTGCCAGACAGTTTTAAGATTAAACGATATTTCATCTGTCAAAATCCCAAATATCATAATTTCAAACCGAGAAATAAAATTGTACCTTTTGTCGGTTTTGGTTTAGGCTTTGTTGCATCTGCGTATGATGATGCGCCTGATGGCTTTACTGTTTTGCCAAGTCTTCACGCAGGTTGCGAGTTTTATAAATTTTTGCGTGCCACATTGGATTATAGAATAATGAAATACAAATTTAATTATTTCTCATTACGTTTAGGTTTTGTAATAGGCGGAAGAAAAAAAATATAAGTTTAAGCCAACCCATTCTGTATCGCATTTGTACGGAATGTTTTTTTTACATTTTTTATTAAAACATAAAATCATGAAAATAAAAACTTTAATATTGACAATCGTTTCACTGTTTGTGTTTTCAAAGTCTTATTCGCAGTTGGACACTGCTTTCATATCTGCAACAAAATCAATATGTTTGGATTCGATAAAAACAATATCTGACATGTGGAGATACAGCAGCGAAGCATTAACTAAATATAAGAAAAGCATCAGAAATACAAGCCAACACATGCCAAAAATCGAAGCGGTATCAACATCGCCTCCACGCAACTATATTTTTGAAATGTGGCGAATAGCGCCAACTCCTCGAGATAAAAATGAGAATTATTTGCTGGAAGGAATTTTAAACATGTTGCTTGTATTTCTTTAAACATGTGGTTTAGATTAAAATCGTAATCGTAAAACAAGGGTTTGCTCTTTACATAACTCACAAATAAACCGTTCAAAAAACTTTATTCATTGTCTTTCCTGCGAAAATTTTGCAGAAGTTTTAAATAAATTGACTACTTTTGCCGTTGACCTTGAAATTTTTCGTTGTTATTATAATGGTTTGTAAATTAAATGTAAAGGCGCGAAACTGCAAGGTTTTTAAATAAATATAGTTGTAATGTATTAATAATCAAACTGTCGTATAAAATGCATTTTGTCATGCGGCAAAAAACAATATGGCATTTTAATATTAAGCAAATAAGGATTTTTAAATATGAACTCTAATGAAATCAGATTAAATTTTTTGAGCTTTTTTAAATCTAAAAAACATGTTATTGTACCATCGGCGCCAATGGTTGTATCTAACGACCCGACGTTAATGTTTACCAACGCAGGAATGAATCAGTTCAAAGATATTTTTTTGGGAAATATTCCTGCCAAAAGTAAACGCATTGCCGATACTCAAAAATGCTTGCGCGTATCGGGAAAACATAATGATTTGGAAGAAGTCGGTTACGATACTTATCATCATACGATGTTTGAAATGCTTGGCAATTGGAGTTTTGGCGATTATTTCAAAAAAGAAGCGATTGAATGGGCTTGGGAATTGCTTGTTGATGTATATAAATTAAATCCTGACAGACTTTACGCAACCGTTTGCGAAGAAAGCGCCGCCGATGGACTTTCAGCCGATACCGAAGCGGCAAAATACTGGGAAAAATTTCTTCCGAAAGACAGAATTTTGTTCGGCGGCAAAAAAGACAATTTCTGGGAAATGGGCGATACCGGACCATGCGGACCTTGCAGCGAAGTTCACATCGATTTGCGCAATGACGATGAACGTAAAAAAAATGACGGGAAAGATTTGGTAAACAAAGGCAATCCGCTGGTGATTGAACTTTGGAATCTGGTATTTATTCAATACAATCGCAAAGCAGATGGCGCACTCGAACTGCTTCCCGAAAAACACGTTGATACGGGAATGGGATTTGAACGTTTATGTATGGCTATTCAAGGAAAAAAGAGTAATTACGACACAGATGTTTTTCAGCCGATAATACAAAAAATAGCTGAAATTTCCAATCAAAAATATGGCGCAAACAATAAAACCGACATTGCAATGCGAGTTATTGCCGACCATTTGCGTGCAATATGTTTTTCGATTGCCGATGGACAACTGCCGTCAAACAATAAAGCAGGTTATGTAATTCGGCGCATACTGAGACGCGCTGTTCGCTATGGCTATACATTTTTGAATTTCAACGAACCGATTATCAATAAACTTGTTCCTGTGTTTATAAATTCAATGGGTGATGCTTTCCCCGAACTCAAATCACAGCAGACGCTTATCGAAAAAGTTATTGCCGAAGAAGAATCTTCATTTTTGCGCACAATAGAAAACGGAATTCGCCTTTTGGACAATATTATTGTAAAAACAAAATCGGAAAATAAAACCATGATAGATGGAAAATCAGCTTTCGTATTATACGATACTTATGGATTTCCTGTTGATCTTACAGAACTTATCGCCCGCGAAAACAATCTTTCAATCGACGAAAAAGAATTTAACAGTGAATTGAATATGCAAAAAAATCGCAGCCGCAATGCAGCAGCTGTAGAAGCCGACGACTGGACAGTGATAAAAGAAATTCAGGAAGAAGATTTTTTAGGATATGACGAAACCGAACTCGAAGTCGAAATATCACGTTATCGCATTGTGAAAACAAAATACGAAGAAGTTGTTCATCTTGTTTTCGACAAAACTCCTTTTTACGGCGAATCGGGCGGACAAGTCGGAGATAGCGGAACAATAGAATCGCAAACTGAAATTATCGAAATTATAAATACCATAAAAGAAAATAATTTGATAATACATGTAGCAAAACAACTTCCAAAAAATCCATCGGCAAAGTTTTGCGCTAAAATAAACGTAAAGAAACGCACGGCAACAGCCAATAATCATACAGCCACGCATCTTTTGCACTGCGCTTTGCGGAAAATTCTGGGAACACATGTCGAACAAAAAGGCTCGCTGGTCAATTCAAATTATTTGCGCTTTGATTTTGCTCATTTTCAAAAAATGAGCGATGATGAAATTCGGCAAGTAGAAAAAATGGTGAACGAAAAAATTCGAGAAAACAAGCCACGCGACGAGAACAGACATGTGCCTGTTAATGAAGCGCGCAATATGGGCGCAATTGCGCTGTTTGGCGAAAAATATGCCGATGTTGTGCGAGTAATAAGATTTGGCGAATCGATTGAACTGTGCGGCGGAACACACGCTGCCACAACAGGCCAGATAGGATTTTTCAAAATAACTTCAGAATCGGCAATTGCCGCAGGCGTGCGCCGTATTGAAGCGACAACAGGCGAAAATGCAGAAAATGCAGTTTACGAAGTTATTGATTTAATTAAACAAATCAGCCAGTTATTCAACAACAATCCCGCATTTATTCAGGCTATTAAAAAATCGCTTGAAGAAAATGAAAATCTGAAAAAACAACTCGACAGTATGTTGCAGGAAAAAATAAAATCGCTGAAACACAAAATGCTGGAAAATATTGAAAAAATAAACGGAATAAACGTTGTACATTCGCTTGTTGCCATTAATGCAGAAAGATTGAAAACCATAGTTTTTGAATTGCGCAAAGAAAATGAAAAAACAGTAATAGTAATAGGATGTAACGATTCAAACAAGCCGACTCTTATTGTTGCCATTAGCGATGATTTGGTTGGCGAAGGTAAAAATGCAGGAAATATTGTTCGCGAAGCGGCAAAAGAAATTCAAGGCGGCGGCGGCGGACAGGCATTTTTTGCAACTGCCGGAGGAAAAAATGCAGAAAGACTGAATTATGCAATAGAAAAAGCAATAGAAATGGCTACAAAATAAATAGTTTTATACAGATTCAGATCTTTATGATTTTAATTGACAAATGCAATTTCAAGTAAGAAAAATGTTATAAATTTACAAAAAATATTTTGGAACGAAATTCAAACAATAACACGAAACCATATAGCGAACGCGCTGTGCTTATTGGTGTAATTACCAGTGAACAAAACGATTTGCAAACAAAAGAATATCTTGACGAACTGAAATTTTTGGCAGAAACGGCAGGCGCAATAACTGTAAAATCGTTCACACAGCGGCTCGAACATACAAACTCAAAAACTTTCACGGGTTCGGGGAAAATATATGAAATTTTAGAATATATCAAAGAAAATGAAATAGATATTGCAATATTCGACGATGAACTTACGCCTTCGCAACTGAAAAATATTGAAAAAATTCTTGACTGTAAAATACTTGACAGAACAAGTCTTATTCTTGATATTTTTGCAAAACGCGCAAAAACCGCTTATGCCAAAACACAGGTAGAACTTGCACAATATCAATATTTACTGCCGCGCCTTACGCGAATGTGGACACACCTCGAACGGCAGCGCGGCGGCGGAATAGGACGATATGGTCCCGGAGAAACACAGCTCGAAACAGATAGACGAATTATTCTTGAACGAATATCAAAACTTAAAGAACAACTAAAAAAAATCGACAGACAAATGATTTCGCAACGTGGAAATCGCGGAAGTCTGGTTCGCCTTGCACTGGTCGGTTATACCAATGTAGGAAAATCAACGCTTATGACTCTGTTAAGCAAATCGGAAGTCTTTGTCGAAAATAAACTGTTTGCTACTCTTGACACAACCGTACGCAAAATAGTAATTGAAAATCTTCCGTTTTTACTTTCCGATACCGTTGGCTTCATTCGCAAATTACCTGCACAATTGATAGAATCGTTTAAATCGACTCTTGACGAAGTTCGCGAAGCCGATGTTTTGATTCACGTAGTTGATATTTCTCATCCTAATTGCGAAGAACAGATAAATGTTGTGAAACAAACACTGTTTGATATTGGAGCAACAAACAAACCTGTTTTTTTAGTATTCAACAAAATAGACGCATATACTTTTATCGAAAAAGCAGAAGATGATTTGACTCCGCCAACGGCAACAAATTATACTCTCGAACAATTAATGAAAAGTTGGATAGCCAAAGAAAATACGCCATGTATTTTTATTTCGGCAAAAAACAAAACCAATATTGATAAACTGCGCAACGATATTTATAAAATTGTTGCCGAAATACATGCAGGACGTTATCCGTTCAACAATTTTTTGTATTAATGCAATTTTATTCTCTCTTTTTTCGCTTTAATTTCGCCAAGAAGTTGTAATTTTAATCACATCCCTTTTCACATTTTGTGTTTTCAAGTTCAAATTCTAATGTAACATGGTCTATTCCTGCATCGTGCAAAGTCTGTCGGACATTTGCCTTAACTGTTTCCATATTATTCATGTCGGACAAAACTATATGAACGGTTAAGGCATTTTTTGTAGTGCTCAGCGCCCAGATATGCAAATGATGAATATCTTTTATAAGGGCATTTGACTTGATAATCTGTTCTATTTTTTCATAATTTATGTTTGATGGAACTCCGTCGATAGATAAATTAAGACTTTCGCGCAGTAAACTCCAAGTCGAAAATACAATTACTGCTGCTATTATCAATCCAATGACAGGATCAACCAGCGACCAGCCTGTTGTCATTATAATAATTCCGGAAATAACGACTCCAACCGACACCAAAGCATCTGCAACCATGTGCAAATACGCTCCTTTTATGTTAAGGTCTTTGTTTTTGTCGCGTATAAAAAACCATGCTGTTGCAGCATTGATAATTACGCCGACGGCAGCAGTCCAAACAACGGCGGCGCCGTTAATCGCTTGCGGAGTCATAATTTTTTCTATACTTTCTATTACAATAAAAATAACTGCAATTATCAAAATTATGGCATTTACCAGCGATACCAAAATGGTAACTTTTTTGTATCCATAAGTATATTTTTTATTTGCATGCACTTTCGACAGTCTGAATGCCAGCATTGCCAGAACAAGGCTTACAACATCGCTCATGTTGTGTCCTGCATCCGATATCAATCCTACGGAATCGTATAAAAATCCCATAATAAATTCGACAACAACAAAAGTTAAATTAAGAATTATTCCAAACTGAAAAATTTTGTTCAGCGATATTGTTGTACGGTGATTGTGATTTGAATGATTATGTTTGTGCATATATTTTTGATTTTAAATTAAGACAGTAATATAAGGCTGACAGCCATGATTAACATTCCCGACACCAAACCGAAAATTGAAACATGATGCTCTCCGTATTCGCGCGCCGCAGGCAATAATTCATCGAACGAAATAAAAACCATAATTCCTGCAACAACAGCAAATACGCATCCCATAACAACAAGCGAAATGAAAGGCATAAGAATTAAATAAGTCAATATTGCACCGACAGGTTCGGCTAATCCTGATAAAAACGAAAGAAAAAACGCTTTTTTCCTGTTTGCGGTTGCATAATATACAGGAACAGAAACGGCAATTCCTTCGGGAATATTATGAATTGCTATTGCAACTGCTATTGCAATTCCAAGCGTAGGATTTTCTATTGCAGCAACAAAAGTGGCAACGCCTTCAGGAAAATTGTGTATTCCTATTGCCAGCGCCGTTATTATTCCCATTCGCATTAATTTTATATTATGTGGAGGAGCAACATTCATGCTTTCGACAGAACGCGCTTCGTGAGGATTTTCTACAGAAGGAACAAAACGGTCGATTATTCCTATTAACAACATTCCGCAAAAAAAACAAAGAACCGTTATTATCATTCCTGTTTTTGTTCCAAAATGGTCTGATAGTGAAATTTGCGCCTGATTAAACAGTTCAACAAATGAAACATAAATCATAACTCCTGCCGAAAGTCCAAGCGAAAACGACAAAAAACGTTTATTGGTGCGATGAGCAAAAAATGCTATTGCACTTCCAACGCCGGTAGCCAATCCTGCAAAAAGAGTCAAAATAAACGGTATTAAAATGTTTGTTTGCATGTTTTGAATAATAAAATATTTTGTAAAAATACAAAAATTATTGACAGACAAAAAAATTAAATCTTTATTGTGTATATTTTTCGTTATAATTTGAATTAACTTTCGCTATGCTGAGTAATTTAAAAAATTAAAAAATCTTGAAATTTGCAAAATAAAACAATATTCTCAAAGACGAATGTAATAAATCAAATTGATTGGGTCTTGTACAAAGGTTTCAATTTTAATAAAAATCATATAGGGTAAATTAATCAAAATTCAGACAATTATTTTCTTTACGTTTTTTTTAATTAATATATGCTTATGTGTGAAATCAAAAAAAAATTTTACTTTTGTGTAAAAATTAATAATCCGAGTTAATCGGATTGATAAAAAATATTCAATTTAAATTAATTACTTTATACAGTGAAAAACAAATATATTGACTTAATCGAGCAAACTTTTGAGTTTCCGACTCAGGAATTTAAAGTAGAAGACAATGAATTGTACTTTAATGATATTCCACTGATGGATATTATTAAACAATACGGAACGCCGCTTAAAATAACATATCTTCCCAAGATAAGTCAGCAAATACAGAAAGCAAAACGACTGTTCAATGTAGCCATGGCAAAGGTTGACTATGATGGCGATTATCATTATTGCTACTGTACAAAAAGTTCTCATTTTTCATTTGTGCTCGAAGAAGCGTTGAAAAACGAAATAAATCTCGAAACCTCATCGGCATTTGATATAAATATAATAGAAGAACTTTATAATCAAGGCATTGTTAATAAAGATATATTTGTAATCTGCAACGGATTCAAAAAACAGCAATATATTGAAAATATTGCTAATTTGGTGAATACAGGCTGGAAAAACTGTATTCCCATTCTCGACAATATGCTTGAATTTAACTCGCTTAGCGAACTTGTTACAAGTAAATGTAAATTAGGTATCAGAATTGCAGCCGAAGAAGAACCCAAGTTTGAGTTTTATACTTCGCGTTTGGGAATACGTTACAGCGATGTTGTGCCGTTTTACGAAAATCATATCAAAAAAAATCCTGATTTTGAAATGAAAATGCTTCATTTTTTCATTAATACAGGCGTAAAAGATGATGCATATTACTGGAACGAACTTGCAAAGTGCGTAAAAGTTTACTGCGAATTGAAAAAAATATGTCCAACGCTTGATTCGCTTAATATCGGCGGCGGTTTTCCTATAAAAACATCAATGCAGTTCGACTATGATTATGAGTACATGACAGAAGAAATTATAGCGCAAATAAAAAACATTTGTACTCAATACGACACGCCCGAACCTAATATATTCAGCGAATTTGGCTCGTACACGGTTGGAGAAAGCGGCGCCGTTATTTATTCAATTCTCGGACAAAAACAGCAAAACGACCGCGAGCGATGGTATATGATTGACAGTTCGTTTATAACCAATCTTCCCGATACATGGGGACTGAAACAACGTTTTATAATGCTTGCCATTAATAATTGGGATCATGAATACGCTCGTGTCATTCTCGGCGGATTAACCTGCGACAGTCAGGATTATTATAACTCCGAAGCGCATTCAAATGCAATATTTTTGCCTCAATACAACAAAGATGAAACATTGTACATAGGATTTTTTCATACCGGAGCATATCAGGAATCGCTGGGCGGCTACGGCGGCATACAGCATTGTTTGCAACCGGCACCAAAACACATAATTATCGACCGCGACAAAAGTGGTGAATATTATACACGCCTGTTCAGTAAAGAGCAGTCGTTTCGTTCAATGTTAAAAATTCTTGGATATTAAATCGATGACAGGTAAAGAAAAAATAAAACGGATAAAATCGCTCGAATACAAAAAATTCCGCGATGAATCCGGTTTATTTGTTGCCGAAGGCGAAAAATTAGTAAATGAAATATTGCAGTCAAATTTTGAAATCGACAGTTTGTTCTGCCTGCCTGATGCTGTATTGTACAACCGAAATATCAAAACAGAAATAATTTCGGAAAACGAAATGAAACGAATCAGTTTCCTGAAAACGCCCTCTGCTGCATTGATTGTTGTAAAAAAACCAATAAAAAAAATAGATTTTAAGCAAATAAACAATTCACTGAATATTGTACTTGATGATATTCAGGATCCCGGAAATTTAGGTACAATAATACGTTTGTGTGACTGGTTCGGAATACGAAACATTATCTGTTCAAATAAAACAGCCGATTGTTTTTCGCCAAAAACCGTACAAGCAACAATGGGCGCAATATGCCGTATAAGTGTTTTTTATACTGAATTAAACGACTTTTTGAATAAAATTGACAAAAACATCACTGTTTACGGCGCTTTTCTTGAAGGCGAAAATATTTATAAGGCAAATCTCTTGCCGCAGGGATTAATAATCATGGGCAACGAAGGTAAAGGAATTTCGCCGGAAGCAGCAAAATACGTAAGACAAAAACTCTGCATACCCTGTTTTTCGAATAATGAAATAAAGTGCGAATCTCTTAATGTTTCCGCTGCAACAGCAATAGTCTGTTCGGAATTTAAACGAAGGGGTTTTTTATAATTTGCAATTACCGTATGTTTGTATGCTTATGTCGGAAATTGTGTGGAAAACGATGTGTTGCCACAAATCCAAACGACTTTTTTGCTGTTCTGTAAAATCAAAACAGATACTCCTAAAAAATAAAAAAATCAGATAAGAGTTTGCTAATTGTGCATTTTATACGGCGTTTAAAACCTGTTTAAACGGTAATATGTCCCTGACGGGACAGTCTGTTCGCTATACTCCACAATTTAAAGATTTAAAATTTAAGAATTTAAAGACAGTTCCGCTACGAATTGTCTGTTGGTAAGAAATAAAATCTCTTTGTGCATTGCGTGCGGAATAACCACAGATGACTTGAAAAACCGCCACTGCTCCGCACGTAACCTTTGTTGCGGCAAAATTTCTACCAACATTTTGTCCCTGACGGGACAGGATGTTCGCTATCCTCCACAATTTAAAGATTTAAAATTTAAGATTTAAAGAACAATGTTGGCAAAAACGAAATATCTTTGTGCATTGCGTGCGGGTTGCTCCAAATGACTTGAAATATCGCCTATGCTCCGCACGTACTCGTTATTGTAGTAAATTTTTACTAATATTCAGTCCCTGACGGGACAGGCTCCGCTGCACTGTGCAAT
>JAITLJ010000217.1 GCA_031277925.1 Prevotellaceae bacterium
AGCATCGAAGGAAATACAACAGAACTTACTATACGTACGCTGGGATTGATGCATACAGCAGAAGAATTTAATAATCTTATTGTAAAAGAAGATAATTCAAACATTGTACGTTTTCGCGACATTGGTCGTGCAGAACTTGGACCTCAAGACATTCGCAGTTATATGAAAATGGACGGTATTCCTATGGTTGGTATTGCCGTTACACCACAACCCGGAGCAAATCATATAGACATTGCCGATGCTGTTTACGACAGAATGAAGATGATGGAAAAAGACCTTCCCGAAGATATTACATATACTTATGGTTTCGACAATACAAGATTCATTCGCGCCTCAATCAACGGAGTGAAAGAAACAATATATATTGCTTTCATTTTGGTAATATGCATAATATTTGCTTTCCTTCGCGACTGGCGTGTAACCTTGATTCCGTGTATTGTAATACCAGTATCGCTCGTAGGCGCTTTTTTCGTGATGTATCTTGCCGGATTTTCAATAAACGTATTGTCAATGCTTGCAATTGTACTAGCAATAGGACTTGTGGTAGATGATGCAATAGTTATGACCGAAAATATATATATACGCGTTGAAAAAGGAACAACACCGTTTGAAGCAGGAGTTCAAGGAGCAAAAGAAATATTTTTTGCCATAATTTCAACAACGATAACTCTTGTATCCGTATTTTTTCCTATTGTATTTATGGAAGGAATGACAGGTCGATTATTCCGCGAATTTAGCATAGTAGTTTCAGGATCAGTCATTATATCATCATTTGTGGCGCTTACGTTTACGCCTATGATAGCAACAAAGCTTCTCGTCAGACGCGAAAAGAAAAATTGGCTGTATGCAAAAACAGAGCCTTTTTTTGAAGGACTAAACAACGTTTACAGAAAATCACTTATGACATTTCTTAAAAATCGTTTGGTGTCCGTATTGATAATTGTAATAACTATAATTGGAATAATATTTTTATGGAATGAAATTCCCGCAGAAATGGCGCCATTGGAAGACCGTTCGCAAATCTCTATAAATACGCGCGGAGCCGAAGGTATAACTTATGAATATATTCGCGATTACACCGAAGATATTGCAGATTTAGTTGATTCTGTTTTTCCTCAAGCCGCTTCTGTTCAGGCGCGTGTTAGCAGTGGAAGCGGAAATGTGAGAATCATTTTAGACGATATTAAAACGCGTAACTATACACAAATGGATGTTGCCGAAAAACTTTCGCAGGCTGTAAGTACAAAAACAAAAGCCCGTTCGTTTGTACAGCAGCAAACTACATTTGGCGGACGAAGAGGCGCCATGCCGATTCAATACGTTATTCAGGCAACAAATATCAATAAACTGCAAGAAATTATTCCTGTATTACTGGCAAACATTCAGGATAATCCCATGTTTCAAATGGCTGATGTCAATCTCAAATTCAATAAACCTGAAACCAGAATAATTATCAATCGCGAAAAAGCAAGCGTTATGGGAGTGAGTACCCGCAACATAGCGCAAACATTGCAATATGCACTCAGCGGACAACGCATGGGATATTTTTATATGAACGGAAAACAATATGAAATTCTGGGCGAAATAAATCGTCAGCAACGCAACAAACCCGCCGATTTGAAATCAATATATGTTCGCAGCGATAAAGGCGAAATGATTCAACTCGACAATCTTGTTGAACTGTCAGAAGGCATTGCTCCTCCGCGCTTATACAGATACAATCGTTTTGTGTCGGCAACAATTTCATCTGGACTTGCTCCCGGACGTACAATAGGAGAAGGCATAGATGAAATGGATAAAATAGCAAAAGAAACGCTTGATGATACTTTCCGTACTGCATTAACAGGCGATTCAAAAGATTTCAAAGAAAGTTCTTCGAGCCTGATGTTTGCCTTTCTTTTAGCGATAATTTTTATCTATCTCGTGCTGGCTGCTCAATTTGAAAGTTTCAAAGATCCGCTCATAATCATGTTTGCAGTTCCCCTTGCTGTTGCAGGCGCATTGATTTTCATGTATTTAAACAATATAACGATGAACATATACAGTCAGATAGGAATAATAATGTTGATAGGTTTGGTTGCTAAAAATGGAATTCTTATTGTCGAATTTGCCAATCAAAAACAGGAAGCAGGAATAGACAAAGCAACAGCTATTCGCGATGCTGCGCTTCAACGTTTACGTCCAATTCTTATGACGAGTGCCTCAACTATTTTAGGACTTATTCCTTTGGCATTCGCTACAGGCGAAGGTTGCAACGGACAAATAGCAATGGGAGTTTCTGTTGTAGGAGGAATGTTAGTTTCAACATTACTTACCATGTATATAGTTCCCGTAATGTACAGTTATATTTCTACAAACAGAAACAAGAAAAAAACAATATAAATGAAAAATAGATAAATATCTGATACTAAATATTATATATATACATAAAATCAACTCTTTCAAACAAAATAAATATAAAATGAGAAAAATATTATTAACGGCAATAAACCTTTTTTTGTTTTTAACTTTACAGTCGCAGGAACTGTACACATTAAAATCGTGTTTAGAATCGGGACTTGAAAATAATTATTTGGTGCGTATCTCAAGAAACGAAGAACAGATAAGTAAAAATAATGCAACGAAAGCTAATGCCGGATATTATCCAACTGTAGATTTGGCGAGCGGTTATTCGGGAACTGTTAATAGTACAAAATCAACAATCAGAGCGACAAATGAAATCGAAAAAACTTCAGGCATACTGGATAATACATTTAACGTAGGGTTATCATTGAACTGGACTATATTTGATGGTTTTAATATTACTACAAACTACAAGCGACTCAAAGAACTTGAAGCGACAGGTGAAGTGAATACACGCATTGCTATCGAAGATTTTATCGCAAATTTTACGGCAGAATATTACAATTATATTCAACAAAAAATCCGTATGAATAATTTTTATTATGCAGTTTCGCTTTCAAGAGAACGATTGCGCATCGTTGAAGCGCGATATTTGATAGGCAATATGTCGCGACTTGATTTGCAACAGGCGCGCGTAGATTTTAACGCCGACAGTTCAAAATACGTAAAACAGCACGAATTGCTGAATACTTCACGTATTCGCCTTAACGAATTGATGGCTAATGCCAATGTCAACCAAAATATCGAAATTGCCGACTCTGTAATTGATGTTGATGAATTATTGATTTTTAATATTTTATGGGAATCGACCTTGCAAACAAATGCAGAATTGCTAAAATCGGAAAAAAATATAACGCTTGCGCAATTAAATTTGAAATCAATAAACTCGCGTAAATATCCTTATCTACGATTAAGTTCGGGTTATGGATATACGCTCAACAGATACGAGATAAATACTTATCGCCAGCGTCAAGTTGCAGGATTGGATTTTGGGCTTACCATAGGCATAAATATTTTTGACGGAACGCGTCGAAGCCAGCAAAAAAATGCGCGTATCGAAATAGAAAATGCACGTTTGCAGCGTCAGCAACTCGAACAGTCGCTACGTGCTGATATTACTAATTTATGGCAGGCGTATGTGAATAATATCAAAATGTTAAAACTTGAACGTGAAAATATTATAGCCGCAAAGCAAAACCACGAAATAGCAATGGAAAGATATATGCTTGGCGACCTTTCGGGAATTGAGATGCGCGAGGCTCAAAAAAATCTTCTCGATGCAGAAGAACGCATATTATCAGCCCAATACGATACAAAACTTTGCGAAATATCACTTTTGCAAATCAGCGGAAAAGTATTGAAATATCTTGAAAAATAAATAATTGTTCCTTAAAAAGGTCGAAACGGTTCATTATTAATAAGTTATAAGCATAAATTATCGAATAAAATACCGAGTTTTATATAGATGCGGGCAAAAATTCGGCAAAATATGAACTTTTTTCTTTATCTTCTTTTGTGTCAAGACAAATTAACAGAAAGAAATAATTGTCTGAAATTTTTAATGTATTAGCATTGTCCTTTTTTTATTCGTAAGGAGCGACTATTTTCACAGTTTGTAAGGAACTTGATATGTTTGAAAAACACATTTTTACGAACACGTTTTTCCACGTAACCGTCACTAAAACCCATTTGTTGTCTTTTTTTATTAAACATGATGCAAAGATACATGAAATAT
>JAITLJ010000116.1 GCA_031277925.1 Prevotellaceae bacterium
TGGCTAAAAATCTTTACCGTTTAGAGTGTATGGCAATCAGTAAATTCAATCCTGAAAGCAGGTACAGAAACAATCAGGAAACATATATTTCGCTTAGTTCTGTTGATTACAGACATGAAAATACAAACATAAAGAATATTACTGTTCATGACCCTGAATATTTTTGGCAAAAACCATAAAAAACAATACATTTAATTATCAGTTGATTAATATTATTTAACACAATGTTTAATACCGTGCATTGCAAAGTATCAAAAAAAATGTATTACCTTTGCGACAAAATCTAAAATATAAGAAACAGACAGCAATTTTTGAAACTGACTAGTTAATCAAAATATTATTTAAGAAACTAAAAATATATCGGAATGCCAACAATAATAAATCTTAAAAATATAAATAAAACGTACTATAACGGCGCTCCGTTGCATGTACTCAAAGGAATTAACTTGGAAATATACAAGGGAGAATTTGTTTCCATAATGGGCGCTTCGGGTTCGGGAAAATCAACTTTGTTGAATATTCTTGGTATTCTTGATAATTATGATACAGGCGAATATTATTTGAATGATGTACTTATAAAAAATTTAAGCGAAACACGCGCCGCTTATTTTCGCAACAAATTGATAGGCTTTGTATTTCAATCGTTTAATCTGATTTCGTTCAAAAATGCAATGGAAAATGTTGCCCTTCCTTTATATTATCAAAAAACAGGCAGAAAAACCCGTAATAAAATAGCGCTTGAATATCTTGATAAATTAGGTTTGAAAGAATGGGCATATCACATGCCCAACGAACTTTCGGGCGGACAGAAACAGCGCGTAGCAATTGCCCGCGCATTGATTTCAAAACCGCAAATCATTCTTGCTGATGAACCTACAGGAGCATTAGACAGCAAAACATCAGCCGAAGTGCTTGATGTCCTTAAAAAAGTAAACGAAACAGGCATGACAATGATTATTGTAACGCACGAATCGGGAATTGCAAATCAAACAAACAAAATAATACGCCTGAAAGATGGAATTATCGAAAACATAGAAGACAATTCCGAACATAATTTTTCTTCTTTAGGATTTCAAAATATAAAATAAACATGATTAGCCTTCTACATGAAATATTAAATACCATTCGCCAAAATAAAATGAGAACCTTCCTCACGGGATTTGCCGTTGCGTGGGGAATTTTCATGCTTATTGTTTTGCTTGGTTCGGGCAACGGACTAAAAAACGGATTCAATTCAAACTTTGGCGACAGATTGATGAACGTTGTGCAGGTTTCGAGCTGGCGAACAAGCATCCCTTACGGCGGATTTCAGACAGGACGCCGAATTAATCTTGACGACAGAGATATAAAATTTACAACCGATGAATTTGGCAATTATATAAACTTTGTTATTGGCAACATCAATCTGGGATCAAAAAACATAAGTTACGGAACCGAATATCTTTCATCAAGCATGTCAGGCGTAAGCCCGAACAGAATTATTGTTGACGGCGCAAAAATAGCGCAGGGAAACGGACGTTTTATCAATGAACTGGATATTCGCGAAAAACGAAAAACTATTGTCATATCGCAGCGGGCAAAAGAAATTCTGTTCAAAGACCAGCCTGCTGTCGGAAAAACCGTAAACGTAAGTGGAATAATATACACTGTCGTAGGAGTTTATTACATGGAAGACCGTCAAAATGTAACAACTTCGTATATTCCCATATCAACTGCACAAATTATTTACAACAGAGGAATAAATCTTTCAAATCTTGCCTTTACTCTTAATGAAAACATCTCCGACAAGGAAACAAACGATGAATTTATGACCAGCTATCGAAACAGAATTGCGCAAAGGCATCAGGTTTCGCCCGAAGATGATAATGCAATATGGTACTGGAACCGTTTTGAAGATTATCTGCAAATGGCAACAGTATCAAAATACATAAATATTGCAGTGTGGATAATAGGAATTTTTACGCTGCTTTCGGGAATTGTAGGCGTAAGCAACATTATGCTTATAACTGTTCGCGAACGCACGCGCGAATTTGGCATTCGCAAATCAATAGGCGCATCGCCTTGGAGCATTCTTAAACTTGTGATTGTAGAATCAATATTTATAACAACAGTTTTCGGATACATCGGGCTTGTTTGCGGCGTTGGAATAACCGAATTTGCATCGCAGTTTTTCGAGCCGTCTTCAGCAGGCAGAGATTCGTTTAATGCATTTTTGAATCCTACCGTAGATATAAACGTTGCCATACAGGCTACATTACTGCTTATAATTGCAGGCACTGTTGCCGGATTTTTTCCTGCTCTCAAAGCAGTACGAATAAAAACAATAGAAGCGCTTAATAATAAATAATAAAATTATGTTTGATTTAGACCGCTGGCACGAAATATTTATAACTATAAGCCGCAATAAACTGCGCAGTTTTCTTACCGCTTTCGGTGTGTTCTGGGGAATATTTATGCTTGTTGTCCTGACAGGTGGAGGCAGAGGCTTGGAAAATCTTATTTCAGGACAGCTTGAAGGAATTGCAAGCAATTCGTGTTTTATTTGGAACGGACGCACAAGCGAAGCCTACAAAGGTTTCCGCAAAGGAAGATGGTGGTCAATAAACAATCGTGATATTGAAATAATAAAATCAAATGTAAAGGGAATTGCTGAAATTTCGTCAATAATCATGCCATGGTCGCCGACAACCGACAATGCCGTGCGCGGCGAAAAAAAAGGAACATTTTCGGTTCAGGGAAATTTTGCCAACTACAATAAAATATATCATCACACAATGAAATTCGGACGCTATTTAAATGATATGGATTTGCAGGAACACCGCAAAGTGTGCATGATAGGCTCGCGCGTTTACGAAACCCTTTTCAATCACGGTGAAGACCCGACAGGACTGGATATTCGCGTTGATGGTATTTATTATAAAGTTATAGGCGTAGGAGATGGAAGTGAAAATATAACTTTCAATGGCGATACGCGCGAACTGATTACAATACCGTTTACAACAATGCAAACGCTGTATAATTATGGGGAAAATATTGATGTTTTCTGCGCAATGGCAAAGCCGAATATTGACGTCAGCGAAATGCAGGAACAAATGGAAACAATACTCAAAACCAATCACAGCATTGCTCCTCACGACAAACAGGCTATAAATTCGTTCAATGTAGAAACAATGTTTAAGCAGATAGGTTATCTGTTTCTCGGCGTAAATATTCTTGCATGGATTGTAGGATTCGGAACGCTGTTTGCAGGAATTATAGGCGTGAGCAACATAATGATGGTAACAGTTCGTGAACGCACGCAGGAAATAGGAATACGCCGCGCTCTTGGAGCAAAACCATCGTCGATTATGACGCAAATTATGAGCGAAAGTTTTGTAATTACAGCCATTGCAGGATTTTTGGGAATATCGTTTGCCGTACTGATACTGCAAATTGTTGACCTCGGGTTGGATGTCAGCGGAAATGGAACATCCGTATTTCAAATAAGTTTTTTTACATCTGTTGTGGCTGCGCTTATTATTGTAATATTAGGCACGCTTGCAGGGCTTGGTCCCGCTTTTCGCGCCATGAAAATAAAACCTATAGAAGCGCTGTCGGAAGAATAGTTGATAATGATTTAAAAATTTAAAAGATTTATAGATGAAAAAAGTAAACATTCGAGTTATTGAAATAAAAATATAAAATAATAACAATTATAAAATCTAAATAAAAGTACGAAAATGAAAAAAATATTAAAATTTATCTTTATCGGAATCCTTGTTTTCCTTATTGGCTGGACATTTTATTTTCTTTACACAAAATCCAAACCCAAAAAAGTTGTATATGAAATAGTGAGTCCTAAAAAAGAATCAATTAAAAAATCTACGATTATAACGGGCAAAATTTCACCTCGAGACGAGATTTTAATAAAACCGCAAATATCGGGAATTGTGTCCGAAGTTTATAAGGAAGCAGGACAAAAAGTAAGCACAGGCGAAATAATAGCAAAAGTGAAAGTTATTCCCGATGTAGCATCGCTCAACAGCGCGGAATCGCGCCTGCGCACAGCCGAAATAAATTTGACACAGGCTAATCAGGAATTTGAACGGCAAAAAAAACTTTTTGAAAAAGGAATCGTAACAAAAGAAGAATACGAAAAAGCAGAAACAACCTACAAAACGGCAAAAGAAAATTACGAAACATCTCAAAATGACTTGCAAATTATAAAAGAAGGAATTTCGGAACGCACGGCGCAATACAGCAGCACGCTTATTCGTTCTACAATCAGCGGTTTAGTTTTGGATATTCCCGTAAAAGTTGGAAATTCGGTGATACAGTCCAACACATTCAACGATGGAACAACCATTGCTACAATTGCAAATATGAACGACATGATTTTTATCGGCAATGTTGACGAAACAGAAGTAGGACGTATAAAAGAAGGAATGAAAATGACGCTTACCATAGGAGCATTGCAGGATGTAAAATTGGATGCAATACTTGAATATATTTCTCCAAAAGGAGTAGAATCAACAGGAGGAGCAAACCAATTTGAAATAAAAGCAGCAGCAACGATGCAGGAAAATGTATTTATTCGCGCCGGATACAGTGCAAACGGAGAAATAATTCTGGCTGCGGTCGACAGCGTGCTTTCAATTCCCGAAAATACTGTTGAATTTGCTAATGATTCGGCGTTTGTTCATATCTTGAAAGCAGAAAAACCTGAACAGATTTTTGAAAAACATTTTGTTGAGATCGGCTTGTCGGATGGCATAAATATTGAAATTAAAAACGGACTGACTGCCGAAGACAAAATTCGCGGAAATGTTGTTTCAGACAAAAATATATAGAATATCAACATATAATTTACAAAAAATGAGCATGAAAATAAAAATATTAATCATATTGTTTGCATTTGCATTTTCGCCTGCAAACGCTCAAAAACAGTGGACATTGCAGGAATGTATAAGATACGCAAAAGAACGTAATATTACAGTAAAAATGCAATCTGTTTCGCAACAAAATCAGGAAATAAGATTAAATACGGCGAAAAATCAACGATTGCCAAACCTTTCGTCAAATGTAAATCAAACATTTTCGTTCGGACGTGGCGCTTCGCCTGCCGACAATTCTTATCAAAGCTTAAATTCACTCTCAACATCTTTGTCGGTTTCAACATCAATGCCGCTGTTTACGGGATTTCAAATTCCCAATAATATCGCCGCAGCCAAATTCGATTTACAGGCGGCAATAGCCGATTTTGAAAAAGCAAAAGAAGATATTGAACTGGCTGTGATTTCTGCATATTTACAAATTTTGTACAACAAAGAACTTCTTGAAATAACACAAAACCAGCAAACATTGAGCGCCCGACAATTAGAAAGAATCGAAGAACTGTACAGGCTAGGACGAACAGCCGAAGCGCAAGTGTATGAAATAAAATCGCAAAAGGCAAACGATGAACTTGCCGTTGTTCAGGCAAAAAATGATTTGCAGTTGTCTATTCTTACTCTTACTCAATTGCTTGAACTTCCATCGCCCGAAGGTTTTGATATAGAAGCGCCAAATATTGATGCCGACCTTATTTTACTTTCAAATCCCGAACAAACTTACGCCAATGCTTTGACAACGCGCGCATCAATCCGAGCCGAAGAATATCGTTTGGCAAGCAGCGAAAAAACAGTGGAAGTTGCAAAAAGTGCATATTTTCCGCAATTATCGTTTGGCGCAGGTTACAGCAATAATTATTATAAAATCAACGGATTCAACAATTCGCCTTTTACACAGCAATTGAAAAACAACGAAAGTAAATATATAGGATTTTCTTTGAATATACCTGTTTTTAATCGATTTGAAACGCGCAACAATATACGTGCTGCAAAATTGAACGTGAAAAATCAGGAATTGCAACTCGAAAACATAAAGAAAAATCTTTATAAGGAAATTCAACAGGCATATTATAACGCAACAGGAGCAAGAGAAAAATACAAATCAGCAGAAATTGCTTTGGAATCGACAAAAAAAGCATACGAATTTGCAAAAGAAAAATTTGAAAACGGACGTTCTACGACTTATGAATTTAATGATGCAAGCAATAATTTAATGAAGGCTTCGGCAAATTTATCGCAGGCAAAATACGATTACGTTTTCCGTAAAAAGATTTTGGATTTTTATAACGGACTGCGCGAAGAATAACATCTATATAAAAAACGGTTAAGACATTATTATTTTTCTATTCCCTGAAGCATTGGCACGAATGAAAATCTTCCGAATGTTGAGGTTTTATATTTTTTTTCGGACAGTTTATCAATTACTGTCATTTCCTGTATTTCGGAATCTCCTACAGGAATTACCATTCTGCCGCCAATCGCTAATTGTTCCAATAATTTTTGCGGAACGGTTTTTGCTCCGGCTGTTACCAGAATTTTATCAAACGGCGCAAACATTGGTTTTCCTTCGTATCCGTCGCCCAAAAAAGCATAAGGCAGATAGTTCATTTGCGCTAATATCTCCTGACATTTTGTAAATAATTCGCGCTGCCGCTCAATTGTATAAACCGTTGCGCCAAGTTCAATAAGCACAGCAGTTTGATAACCAGAACCTGTTCCGATTTCAAGAACCCTATCAAACTTTTTTAAATCAAGCAATTGAGTTTGAAAAGCAACTGTAAACGGTTGTGATATTGTTTGACCGGCTCCGATTGGAAAAGGCTTGTCTTCGTAAACGTGCGAAGCAAAATTGCTATCAACAAAAAAATGTCGCGGAACTTTTTCGATAGCAGCAAGTATCGCCTCATTGTCAATACCTTTTGAGCGCAATCCGGCAACAAGTTTTTTTCGTAATCCCTTATGTAAAAATGAATCTGTCATAAAATTTTAGCGTGCAAAGTTAATATTTTTATGATTGGCTGCATATTTATTTACAAATAATTTTTCAGAAAATCTGCAAATACAGTTCACTTCACAACACGAAACAAGGTTTTACGAGTAAATTACATGCAGGTTTTGTTTGTGAAATGAACAGAAGAATTTTCTTATTTTAATTGAATTACACGATATTTTTTAAACGAAGTAAAAACTCAATCTGCCAATAAATTTAATATGTATAAGCCTTTTTTCTTTTTTCGGCTCTTGCTTTCATTCGTTCTTCTTTAGTTTTTATGCTAATATCGACGCCAATACCGTTAACGCCTTTTAATTGTGCATTTACAGTTACCCAATTCCAAGTGTTGCCAACGATTCTTAACTGTGTAAACGACAAAGAATGGAGTTTTTCAGCCGTTAATGCGAATGGTATTGATATTCCGGATTTTATTTCCTGTCGTTTACCTGTTTCAACAAAAAGCGGCGACTTGCCTGTGAACCATGCACTGCGCACGAACAAAAGGTTAGGATTTATTTTTTGCGCATGCAATATACTCAGAGAGTCTTGTTTTACTGTATCTTTTATCGAAAAATAAAGGTCGTTGTGATTTACCGTAAGTTTGGCAGGAAAAAGATTTTTCGACGAATGAAAATTATTGTCGATCGGAATTGCCTGTTTCAAATTAAACAAAAAGGTACTCGTGTCGGGCAATTTTTGTATTTCAGTTTGAGCCGATATTGCAGTCAAATTTACAAACAAAACAAATATTACAACATTTTTTTTCATTAGTCATCTTATGCAACAAAGATAATTTGTTATTGTTTATCATTAGCAAACGCTTGGTATTATTTAGGTATGCTTAACATAATTTATGTTATGTCAAAATGAAACCTTTGTACAAGCCCAATCAATTTGATTTATTGCATTCGTCTTTGAGAGTATTATTTTATTTTGCACATTTCAAAAAATAATTAATTTACAAAAATTTAAAATAATATTTTTTTTTCTGCTTTTTCAAATTTGTTCAACCGCGTGTAATCCGAAAATTTCATGTATATTTGTCAAACAATTATAAATTTGAATTTTTATTTTCACAATAAACAATGAAAGCATATCTTAATTTACTTGGTAAAATTCTGAATGAAGGCGTTGAAAAACGCGACCGTACGGGAGTTGGCACATTAAGCGTTTTTGGCTATCAAATGCGATTCGACCTGAATGCTGGATTTCCGCTTGTTACAACAAAAAAAGTTCATCTTAAATCTATCATTTACGAGTTGTTATGGTTTTTGAAAGGCGATACGAATATAAGATTTTTGAACGACAACAAAGTTACAATCTGGGATGAATGGGCTGACGCAAATGGCGATTTAGGACATGTTTACGGTTATCAGTGGCGCTCGTGGCAAACAGCAAACGGTAAACATATTGACCAGATAAGCGATGTTGTAAATTCAATAAAAAACAATCCCGACTCGCGCCGTCATATCGTTTGTGCGTGGAACGTTGGCGATTTAACGAATATGGCTTTGCCGCCGTGTCATGTTTTATTTCAGTTTTATGTTGCCGACGGTAAACTTTCGTGCCAGCTTTATCAGCGCAGCGCCGATGTTTTTTTAGGTCTGCCTTTTAATATTGCTTCGTATGCTTTGCTTACAATGATGATAGCGCATGTTTGCGATTTGCAGGCGGGCGAATTTATTCACTCTTTGGGCGATACGCATATCTATCTGAACCACATCGAACAGGCGAAAATTCAATTACAGCGCAAACCGTTTGAACTTCCTCAAATGAAAATTAATACGAATGTAAAATCTGTTTTTGATTTTAAATATGA
>JAITLJ010000188.1 GCA_031277925.1 Prevotellaceae bacterium
CGGTATTTTTATTCGATAATTTATGCCTATAATTTATTAATAATTAACCGTTTCGACCCTTTTTAAGGAGCGACTATTTATTTGCGCAATCATAAATTATTTTTCATTAATCAATTCCAATCTTAACATATTCAATGCTATTGCCGATGCTCGTGAAATATTTACATCGCGAAGTTTTGACAAAACATATTTTTGCGCTACCGTTTTTCGAGGCGTTGCAACAGCAATCCAAACAGCGCCGACAGGTTTTTCTACTGTTCCGCCGTCGGGACCGGCAATTCCCGACGTAGCCACTGCATAATCGCTGTTGAATGCAATACGTACTCCTTGAGCCATCTGCCGTACAACCTGTTCGCTTACTGCTCCATAGCGTTCTATGTCCGAAGCCTTGACGCCAAGCATTTTTATCTTCACATCATTGGAATAAGCGACAACTGAACCTGCAAAATATTTTGACGAACCTGCATTTGCAGTAATCATATTAGCAATATGCCCGCCAGTACACGATTCGGCTGTTGCTAGCATTGCCTTTTTTTGCTGCAAAAGTTTTCCTGTTGCCGAAGCAAGATTATCGCTGTTTTCGCCGTAAACAGCCGTTTTCAGAATTTTTTTCAAACTTGCAAAACAATTATCTATTTCTTTTATCAATAAATTTTTATCATCGACATTATATGCCGAAAGTCTAAGCCTCACTCCCGATTCGGGATTGGGAAGGTATGCCAGATGCAAATGTTCGGGTAATTTATTTTCCCATTCTTTTATTTGTTCTGTCAGGATTGATTCGGGTATTCCGTAAGTAAGCAGCGTTTTATGATAAACGGTATTCAATTTGAAATATTTACCTATCATAGGTATTACATCATTCATTATTGCTTTCATTTCGAAAGGAACGCCCGGCATTGATACAAGTATTTTTTTGTTGCGTTCGAACCACATTGCCGGAGCAGTGCCGTTTTTGTTTAATATCGGAATACAGCAGTCGGGTAATTCTGCCTGTCGGCGATTGGTTTCATTCAATGGAATATCAAGACGTTCCATCAGGCTTTTAATTATTTCAAGAGAAGGTTCGTGAATTTTCATACAATTTGCGCCGAAATATTCAGCCAAAACCTGTTTGGTAATATCATCGGTTGTTGGTCCCAAACCGCCTGTAATTATTATCATATCAGATGTTGTGAATGCCCTGTCGATATTTTCAATAATATGTTTGCGATTATCGGATATGGAAGTTTTTTGATAAATGCCGACCCCAATCAAATTAAGTTGTTCGGCAATATAAGCGCTGTTTGTATCAACAATTTGACCAATTAATATTTCATCGCCAATGGTTATAATTTCTGCATTCATTTTTATAAACTTTACAATAGCAAAGTTAGCATAAAATTTTCGACATTATACACAGACAGATAAAAATTTCCGTCAAAATTTACAGGGGAAAGTTAATGTTTTTATTTTCTTTATAAAATAAAATCTTTGCAAAATGCTCAAAATTTAAATGCACTGGCGCTGATAAGCTTCCTTTTTTTATTGTTTTTCGGTATAAATATGTACCTTTACAGCATATTTAAATTATTTGATTTGACGAACAATAACTACAAAATTTTTAATATTAACGAACAAACGCAAAAGTTTATACGTCAGCATATTGACGATGATTCACATTTGCTTGCGCTGGCAGCAAAACAAAATCCGGAAATCAATATTAGCTTTGCTCTCAATCAGATTGCGGCGCATCAACAGGCAAAACAAAAGATACCTTCGTGGTACTTGAACGACAAACTTGTATTTCCGCCAAAAATATCTATGGAACAATGTTCGTCGGAAGCAACGGCACGATACAAGGCAAATTTGTGCAAAGGCGAAAATTTTGCAGATTTGACGGGTGGTTCAGGTATAGATTTTTCGTTTATGTCACAAAATTTCAAGCGTTCTTTTTATGTCGAAAAAGATGAATATTTATCAAAACTGGCAAAATATAATTTTGACGTTTTGGCTTTGAAAAATATAGAAATTATAAATTGCAGCAGTAATATATTTCTTGAAGATTCTGTAAATTTTGACTGGATTTATATTGACCCGTCACGCCGAAATGTTAACAATAAAAAAGAAATTTTAATTGAAAACTGCTCGCCTGACATTCTGAAAATCAAAAATATTATTCTGAAAAAATCAAAAAATACGCTTATAAAACTTTCGCCCGTTTTTGACCTTGTCGAATTGCAAAGAAAATTAAGCAATATAACGCAAATTCATGTTGTTGCAGTAAAAAATGAATGTAAAGAATTGCTTGTCAAGATGGAACAGAATTGCGACAATAATATTGAAATCGTATGCGTAAATATAAACGACAGCGGCAAACAAATTTTTTCATTTAATCCTGCTAACGAAAAAAAAATTGAATACGATTTTGTGCAAAATGTTCAGAAATATTTATACGAACCGAATGTTGCCATTCAAAAATCGGGCGGATTCAAAAGTATTGCGCAAAGATTTGGTTTGAAAGCTATAAATGCAAACAGTAAAATTTATACTTCAGATACTTATATTACTGATTTTTACGGAAGAATTTTTATTGTCGAGGATGTAGTTTCATTTAATAAAACCGAACTGAAAACCAATTTGAAAAACATCAAAAAAGCGAATATTACCGTTCGTAATTTTCCTTTGTCGGTTGCTGATTTGCGCAAAAAACTCAATATTGACGAAGGCGGCGATATTTATCTTTTTGCAACAACTATTTTTAATGGCGGCAAAGTCATTATCAAATGTCGTAAGGATATTTAATATCAACCAGAAACAATCCTTTTGCTGCAACCGATTTTCCTGCGCTGCATCTGTTTTTTTGTTCTATGATTTTGCAAAAATCATCAATGGCGATACGTTTTTTCCCAACATCCAGCAATGTTCCAACTATCGATCTTACCATATTTCGTAAAAAACGATTTGCCGTAATTGTAAAAATCAATTTTTCATTTTCTTCGCTCCACGCCGCTTCGGTGATGATACAATTATTTGTTTTTACATCTGTGTGCAGTTTGCTGAAACTTGTAAAATCCGTATAATCAAAAAGTTTTTTTGCAGCTTCGTTCATCAAGTCAATATTCACATTTCCATTTAATAACGTAGAATATGGAATATTAAAAGGATTTTTCGACCTGTGCATGTAATAACGATATGTTCGAGATATTGCATCAAATCGTGCATTTGCATTTTCGTGTACTTTTTTGATTTTTTGTATTGCGATACTTTTGGGCAAAATAGAGTTTAATTTGTGCAAGTGCGATGATTGATTTTTTTCCAAATTATCGTCACTGCAATCAAAATGTGCAACAAAAAAACTTGCATGCACGCCTGTATCTGTTCGTCCGGCGCCTGTGGTTTCGATTTTTTCGCGAAAATAAGTTGCCAAAGCAGCATCAAGCGCAGCCTGCACGCTGTTTGCATTTTGCTGAATTTGCCATCCGTGAAAATCGCTTCCATCGTATGAAAGTTGTAGAAAATATCGCGTCATGAATAGATTAAAGAAACGTTTTCAAATTTCCCTGTCGATAAAGTATTTGTTGCGTTCGTTTGAACTGCGCGAAATAAGTTCGCCCAAAAATCCGGCCAAAAACAATTGAACGCCTATAATTATTGTTACCAGCGCAATATAAAACAGCGGTTGAGATGTTACATCTCTAAAAATAATTCCGTTTGAAAGGCAATAAAGTTTATACGCAATAAGCCATATTGCAATTCCGCCTCCAAGCAAAAACATTAAAGTTCCGACTACTCCGAAAAAGTGCATTGGTTTTTTTCCGAATTTTGTTATAAATAC
>JAITLJ010000103.1 GCA_031277925.1 Prevotellaceae bacterium
CTAAAGCCCATTTGTTGTCTTTTTTTATTAAACATGACACAAAGATACATGAAATATTCCACATAAACAAATTATAATCACCTAAATATTAACATGTTATCAACACTTTTGCCTTGCAAGGGTTTCATTTTTTTGACAAGCAAAAAGTTTCACAAATAAAAAACCGCCTTAAAGGCGGTTTTTTATTTCTTTTGAGATGCTAACAAAATTACTTTTCACTGGCATTTTCATTTACAAGATCAACTATATCTTTAAAATTGCTGCTATGAAAACCGTTGGCTGCTTTATTCAAGTCTAAAGTTACAGTAATTAAATGAGTAATTGTATCTTCTATATTAATATTAAACATACCGCGATTTTTAATAATGTACTGTTCAAAATCGCGTAAACTTTCCAGTGCTTGCTTATTATAAAGCATTGCATTTTCGTATTCATAATCACAAACTTTAATAGCTGCTTCAAGGTTAACATTTTTACCATTGATAGAGCATAACATCTTGATTAACTCACCAATTAAACTTACTTCGCTAAAATACTTTTGTTGAGTATTCTCAAAATAGTTTAATAATTTGTTTAAACATTCTTTAACTCCTTTACTAACAACGAAAGGTAATTGTTCTGCTTTTTCTGTCTTTTTCGATTCCATGAAATAATAATTTTTATATTGTTTTATTTTAAATAATAATAATGACTAACAAAATTAAAAAAAAACTTTTTAACCAACAAAATATTTTTACGTCATTTCTGTTTTACTGATACTTACATATTTCACTTATGTTAATATTTTATATATTTTAGCCTTATGACTATAAAATCAAAATTGAAAAAACACATAAAAACAAGACTTGTTTAATATAAATTATCAA
Organism: Prevotellaceae bacterium; assembly: GCA_031277925.1. Taxonomy (GTDB): domain Bacteria; phylum Bacteroidota; class Bacteroidia; order Bacteroidales; family UBA932; genus JAIRKV01. The sequence continues at coordinate 867 of JAITLJ010000103.1, forward strand.
AAAAAATATTTAAACACAATTAATTGCCCAATATAATTTATGAAATTGCCTTATTGCCGTCGCTGCAACTATTTGATTTTATTATTAATACAACAAAGCACATTCGCCTTTACAACATGAAAAAATTATAAATAAAGCAAATAATAATAATACAGGAAAATTGCATGAAATAATATTTTTTTCCATTAATTTTAAGAAAATCCGGATAAATATGTGTACTCCTATTCTTTATATATCTAATTTTTAAAAAAATTTATCAACAGATATTAACAGGTAACTAACAAGTTTTCATTTATTTATTAACAAATTATACACAGTTTTTTGTTGAAAATATATTTTGCTCATAGTCAGCACATTATCAAAACAAGTGTTGTATTTGCAATAAAATGTGCCATAAAGTGGCATAATATCCCATAAAATACATATCTTTGTGCAAAATTAGTTATTAACCAAACAGAGATAAAAAATGGCTCTATTTATAGGCGAATATAAAAGTAAAATTGATGCAAAAGGACGCATAGTATTTCCTGCTGCGTTTAAAACTGAGTTGTTTTTACATTCGGAAAAACGTTTGGTGGTACAAAAAGATTTTTACCAAAAATGTTTGTCGATGTACACCATCGAGGCTTGGACAATACTGGTCAATGAAATAAAAAGCAAATTAAATTTGCAGAATAGAGAACAAGCCGAATTTTGGCGAACATTTATGAGTAATCGCGCCGAAGTAATGCCTGATGAAATCAGCGGCAGAATAATCATTCCGCGCCGATTGCTTGAAATGATTGAAGCAACAGGCGAAGTTGCATTTATTGGTTTTGACGACCATATTGAGGTCTGGAGCGCTCAAAAATTTGAAACTTTGACAATGACCGAAGAAGAATTTTCGAACGCTGCGGAAAAATTTTTGGGATAAAGTATAAAACAATTATTTCGATTAAATTTGAAATGAACGAAATGTATCACATACCGGTTTTGTTGAACGAAAGCATTGATGCTTTAAACATCAATCCTGCAGGAATATACGTTGATGTTACTTTCGGCGGTGGCGGTCATTCGCGTGAAATTCTGAAACGACTTACAACCGGAAAACTTGTTGCATTCGATAGCGACAGCGATACCGAAGTAAATAAAATAAACGACGACAGGTTTATTTTTGTGAGAAATAATTTTCGTTTTTTACACAATTTTTTGCGTTATAATAAAATTAATGAAGTAGATGGAATTCTTGCCGACCTCGGAGTTTCGTCGCATCATTTTGATGACGCTTCACGTGGTTTTTCGTTTCGTCATAATGCAAAAATTGATATGAGAATGAATAAAAATGCGGTTTTTTCGGCTACACAACTTTTGAACGAATATGCCGAAAGCGAACTGAAACGCATATTTCGAGATTATGGAGAATTGACAAATGCATATCAACTTGCAAAAATAATTGTTGAAAAACGCAGTAAGATGCCAATAAAAACAGTTGAAGATTTTTTGACCGCAATAAAACAGGTTACGCCAAAAAAAGATGAAAATAAATTTTTGGCAAAAGTTTTTCAATCACTGCGAATTGAAGTAAATAAAGAAATCGATGCGCTTGAACAGTTGCTTGTTCATTCGTTCAAAAGTTTGAAAAACAAAGGCAGGCTGGTTGTTATAACCTATCATTCGGTGGAAGACCGACTGGTAAAAAATTTTATGCGTTCGGGCAATACGGATGGAACAATCAAAAAAGATTTTTACGGAAATACAGATTGTCCATTTAAACTTATTACGCGCAAGCCAATTGTGCCAAACGATGCAGAAATTGAAAAAAACAGTCGCGCACGAAGCGCAAAACTCAGAATTGCAGAAAAAATGAAATGATTATGAAAGAAAACGACAGCATACAAAAAAACAAAAACGGAGAATCGGACATATCTAAAATATTGAAAGACATTATGTCCGGAAAAATATTTGTAAGCACTAACATTCAAAAACATTTAAGATATATTTTCTTTGTGTTTTTTCTTGCTGTGTTTTATATCGGATACCGTTACACAGTTGAAAATACCGTGCGCGAAAGCAAAAAATTAGATGATGACATAAAATTATTGAGAACTGAATATATATATCAATCATCGCAACTGATGGAAGAAGGACGCAAGTCGAACATTATAAAAAAATTACAGAATAAAAATTTGACATTAAAAGAACCCGAAAAACCATTTAGACGCATAAATACAAAATAATATGACAACAGTTAAAAACATAATACGGCGAATAACTCTGTTCTACTTATTAACAGTCTTGTTGAGTTTGTTGATAATAGCACAAGTTGTTTATTTGCAGTTTTTTACTGATTTGAAAGATAAGGCGGAACGAATAAGAAAAGAAACAATACAGGCAAGTCGCGGAAATATTTACACACACGATATGCAATTACTTTCGGTATCAATTTCCAAATATGATGTAAGAGTTGATTTTTATGCTCTGAAAACGAATCTTGTCGAAAACGATGCTAAAAAAATGTCGTTGTATTATAATAAACTCGAAAAAGATTTAAAAAATAAAATTAAAGAACTCGGGCTGCAATCAAAAGATGAAATCCAAAAGTTGCGTAATGAATTGAAAAGCAGAATAAAAGAAAAGAGCAAATCCGATACGGTAAACGCCAATAATTATATCAACAGTCAAATAAAGAGTTTGGCAGATTCATTGTCTAATCTTTTTAAAGATAAAAGCACAGCCGAATACGAATCATTTATAAAAACATGCTGTCGAAAATCCATTGAAAAAATTGATACAACAAAAAATAAAGCACAGGAAAGTTATCGTAACCAGCGCATCGGACAAAGAAATATTGATTATATTGAATTAAAAAAACTGCTGAATTTTCCCATTTTCAGGTTGGGCAAAGGAATCAGCGGATTAATCACTAACGAAAAAACATTTCGTATTCCCGTTTACGGTTCGCTGGCGCAGGCTGTTATTGGCGAGGTAAACAGTAATAATCTTGCAATAAACGGAATAGAAAAATCATTTGATAAATATTTATGCGGAAAAAATGGCTCACAAGCAATGTCGGGCGGAAAACCTGTAAACAGCGACATGAACATTTTGCCCGAATCGGGCTATGATGTTGTTACAACTTTGGATTTAAATGTACAGGAAGCAGTCGAAAATGCATTAATGCAACAAATTAAACTGGGAAACGACAAAGGAATAGCAATAGAAGGCGGAACGGCAATCGTGATGGAAACCGCAACAGGCGAAATTCGCGCAATTGCAAACATGAAACGCAATTCTGACGGAACTTACGACGAAACATACAACTACGCATTAAAAGAAAGAAGCGATCCCGGCTCTACATTTAAACTTGCTTCATTAATTGCTTTGCTTGATGATGGATTTGTAAAATTGAATGATATAATTGATGTTAAGGCAAATGCCGAAATAATAAACAGAAAAAAAATGGTATGGGAATATAAAGGATATAAAATCAACGATGACCATGTTTTCGGAAATCTTTCGGTACGAAAAATTTTTGCCAATTCATCAAATATAGGAACAGCAAAGCTTGTAACAAAATATTATGGCAATAATCCTCAAACTTTTTTCGACAAACTGCATTCAATCGGATTGTTGCAAGAGTCATTAAATTTGCAAATTGATGGCGAAGCGCCTTCTTATGCCGAAATGGAAACAGTAAAAAATCCCAGACAAAACCTGTTAGCGCCTTCGTCATACGGATATTATGTCAAATTTGCACCAATACATACTCTTACGTTTTATAATGCAGTTGCAAACGACGGAAAAATGATGAAACCAAAATTTGTGAAAAAAATAATTCGACATGGACAGGTAATAAAATACTATCCCGATGAAGTTATAAAAGATCAAATTTGTTCTAAAGAAACATTATTAAAAGCTCGTGAAGCGCTTCAATCTGTTGCCGATTCGGGAACCGTGAAACAATTTAAATTGCCGTTTTATTTTGCAGGAAAAACAGGAACATCTCAGCGCACAATGCACAGATTTGTTAAACAGGTCAAAGACACAATTATAAATGGCGTAAAACAGCAAATTACCGATTCGATACGGAAATCATATTATGCTAATGATGCACATCAGGCAAGTTTTGTTGGTTACATTCCTTCGGACAAACCAAAATATTCGATCATTGTTGCATTGTACAGCCCGAAAATGCAAGGCGCTTTCTATGGTTCAACTTATGCAGCGCCGGTATTTGTAGAAATTGCCAAAAAACTTTATTCATCAGACATAAACTGGTATGAACCTGTCGAACGCAACGAAGATTCGTTATATTTGCCAAATGTAAAAAACACTGTGGCTCAACGAATAAAAACCATTGCCTCAAAATTGGATATTCCTGTTGACAATGATGCAAAAAACAGTGATTGGGTAAAAGTTTCAAAAAACGGTTCAAAGCTGGCAACGGTAAAAATACAGATTGATGATAATAAAGTTCCATCGGTAATAAATATGGGATTGCGAAACGCCGTTTACCTGCTCGAAAAATCAGGCATGAAAGTGAGCTTTTCGGGCAAAGGAAAAGTGCAGACACAATCTATTGCAGCAGGAACATCCGTAATAAAAGGAGCAACAATACATTTGGAACTCGAAATATGATTTTAAACCATAATAAATAAATTTTAGAGAAATGAAATTATCGAAATTAATATCAAAAATAAAGCCGAAAGAAATTGCAGGTAACGACAACATAAACATCCGTTCGCTCGGATTTGATTCGCGCAATATTCATGAAAATCAATTGTTTTTTGCCATTCGTGGAACAAAAACAGATGGGCATAACTTTATTGATGATGCAATAAATCAAGGAGCAACCGCAATTGTTTGCGAACAGTTGCCCGAAAAGTTAAACGAAAAAATTTGTTATGTAAAAGTCGCTAATACTAATGACAGTATCGGGATTATTGCCTCCGAATTTTATGGAAATCCATCATCAAAACTCAAACTTACAGGTATAACCGGAAC
>JAITLJ010000208.1 GCA_031277925.1 Prevotellaceae bacterium
GCCGCAAAAATATTGCATGTATGGATTACTTTCCCATGCAAACGGTAATTTTTCGTCTCCAAGATTATACAAATGTTTGAGTATCAAGCAACCAACCATCAACCGTATTGGCATGCCCGTCCGTCCGTTTTCCGAATACAGATTCTTAAATTCTTCATCAAAGTAATTCCAGTCAATACTTTTCGACAGCACTACCATCTCGGGATTGGGGTTGGTCATATCTTCAAGGCGTGTGCGAAACATATGTTAATTGCTTTTTAAGGGGCGACTATCTATTTTTCATCCCTTAAATCTTTCCTGTTTGATTTCGTAAACATCATTTTCTTTGGCAAGATATGTTTCGGGAAATACGTTGCGGGCTTCGTTTAATAATTGACTTAAATCTTTATAGCGCGATGAAAAATGTCCGATAATCAGTTTTTTTACCTTAGCCTGTTTTGCTGTTTCGGCAGCCTGAACTGTTGTTGAATGTCCTGTTTGTTTTGCCATTTTCAAAGATTCGCTGGCAAAAGTTGCTTCGTGGTAAAGCAAATCCACATTTTTTACAATATCGGCAATTTTTTTACTGTATTTGGTATCCGAACAAAATGCGTATGAACGTGGAATATAAGGGCGGTAAGCGAGTTTTTCATTTGGAATTATCGAACCATCTTCGCATATCAGGTCGCAACCTTCTTTTATTTGTGTAATTTCAGAAAGCGACAGTTTATAACGTTCAATCATTTCTTTTCGGATATTAAGTTTCGGAACTTTTTCTTTGAAAAGGTAGCCGCAGCAGGGTACACGATGTTTCAACGGAATTGTTTCTACCGTTATGTTTTTATCTTCGTATATTACTTTATTTTGTCGAACATTTACGGCATGAAAAATTATTTCATATTTGAACTCGTTACCGAAGTATTTGAGAAAATCATTCAAAATATATTCCAGCATACTGAATCCGTATATGTGCAATTCGTGCGTTCTGTTATAAAGACTTAATGTTGAAAGCAATCCGTACAGTCCGAAAATATGATCGCCGTGTAAATGTGTTATAAAAATGTGATTGATACGTGCAAAATTTATATTGTTGCGTATCATTTGTGTTTGTGCGCCTTCGCCGCAATCAATCAAAAAAAACCGCTCATGTATATTTATTGCATGAGCGGTTTGAAATCTGTTTATTGTTGGCGATGCCGAACTGCTGCCTAATATTGTAACTTTGAAGTTCATTATAATATTCGACTTTTAATTCGGCTCTTCATTTATTCTTTATTTTGATTTTCCATTTCGTCTCTCAATGCGGCTAATGCTTCAACGTCTCCGAGTGTTGTTTTTTCTATTGACGACTGTACTTTTTTTATAGCATCTTTTGTTGAATTTTCGTTTGCTGCTTTTCCTTTTGCTTCGGCTTCTTTCTGTTCATCTTCAAATATGCGTGTATGCGAAACTATGATTTTCTTTGCTGTTTTAGAAAATTCAATAACTTTGAAAAGTAATTTTTCGTCTAATTTGGCTATAGAGCCATCCTGTTTTTTTAATCCTTTTACAGGCGCAAAGCCTTCTACTCCATACGACATCGAAATTATTGCGCCTTTATCGTTGATTTCGGTAATTGTCCCTTCATGAATTGAATCAACGGTGAAAAGTGATTCGAATACATCCCATGGATTTTCTTCCAATTGCTTGTGTCCAAGACTCAAACGACGATTTTCCTTGTCTATTTCAAGTACTTGAACATCAATCAAAGAACCTATTTGGGTAAATTCTGCCGGATGTTTTATCTTCTTTGTCCACGATAAATCGCTGATATGTATCAATCCATCAACGCCTTCTTCTATTTCGACGAATATGCCGAAATTGGTAAAGTTGCGTACTTTTGCTACATGTTTGCTTCCGACTGCATATTTTGCTTCGATATTAATCCACGGATCATCTTTCAATTGTTTTATGCCAAGCGACATTTTACGTTCGTCGCGGTCAATTGTAAGAATAACAGCTTCGACTTCGTTGCCTACTTTCATAAAATCTTGAGCGCTTCTGAGATGCTGCGACCACGACATTTCTGATACGTGAATCAAGCCTTCTACTCCGGGCGATATTTCGATAAATGCGCCATAATCTGCCATAACAACAACTTTTCCTTTAACTTTGTCGCCGACTTTCAGGTTCGGATCGAGCGAATCCCACGGATGCGGAGTAAGTTGTTTTATACCAAGCGCTATACGTCTTTTATCGTTATCGAAATCGAGTATAACTACATTGATTTGCTGGTCGAGCGCAACAACTTCTTCGGGATGAGTAACGCGTCCCCACGATAAATCGGTGATGTGAATAAGTCCATCAACACCGCCAAGGTCAATAAAGACGCCGTAAGATGTAATATTTTTAACTGTTCCTTCAAGTACCTGACCTTTTTCGAGATGCGAAATAATTTCTTTTTTCTGCGCTTCAATTTCCGCTTCGATAAGAGCTTTGTGCGATACAACTACGTTGCGAAATTCCTGATTTATTTTTACAACTTTAAATTCCATGGTTTTATCCACAAACATATCGTAATCGCGTATAGGTTTAACGTCAATTTGCGAGCCTGGTAAAAATGCTTCTATTCCGAACACGTCAACAATCATTCCGCCTTTTGTACGACATTTTATATATCCTTTTATAATTTCGTCGTTGTTGAGGGCTTCGTTCACTCTGTCCCACGAACGTAATGCGCGCGCCTGTTTGTGCGATAAAATCAGTTGTCCGCGCTTGTCTTCGGCTGTTTCTACATAAACTTCGATTTTGTCGCCGACTTTCAAATCGGGATTATAACGAAATTCCGCAATGCTTATGACGCCTTCGCTTTTGTAACCGATATTTACAATTACTTCGCGTTTTGTGATAGCGACAACAGTACCTTCAACAATTTCGTTTTCGGCTATTTTCGACAGTGTTTGATTGTACTTTTCTTCGATGTCAACTTTGTTGCCTTCATACAGATCTTCATTCTCAAGTTTATCCCAGTCGAATTGTTCAACAGGAACCGATGCATTGCTTACCGCATTTTGTTTTACGGTTTTTTCAATTTTGACTTCAGACTCCGCTGAATCCGCAGTTTTTACTGCTTCCTGTACATCTTCTGTTACTGCTTCCTGTACATCTTCTGTTGCTGCTTCCTGTACATCTTCTGTTGCTGCTTCCTGTACATCTTTTGTTGCTATTTCCTGTACATCTTCTGTTTCGGCAGTTTCCAGAAGTTCAGTTGTTTTTTGTTGTTCGTAAGAAGAAATTTCTTCTGCACTTGCTGGCTGTTCTTCGTTTACTAATGTTTTTTGATAATCTTCCATTTATTTTTTTGTTTTTTTACTAATGGGTTAGACATTATGTTATGATTAAATCTCTTATATTAAAAAGAGGGCTGCAAAGATAATCAAAAATATTGTTTTATGTGATTAAACGATTGATTTTTTTATGTATAAAAAATATATTTTACTTTAATTGATTAATTTTCAATTATATGACAAAAGCGGTTTCATAATTTATTTTCAAGTAATTTGAATAAAGTTAAATTTTTTACAATAAAACCACAAATCATCTGTTGAAATAATTATATAGTCGTTCTTTATGAATAAAAAAATGGCAATAATACGACATTAAAAATTTCGGACAGGTATTTATTTCTCTTTATTTTGTGTCAAGATGAAAGAAAAACTCTTTTCATATTTTGCCGAATTTTTGCTTGTATCTATAATAAACCCCGGTTTTTTATTCGATAATTTACGCTAATAAATTATTAATAATAAACAATTGCAATCCTTATTAATGAGCGACTAAATAATAATAATATTTTAATCAACTTTTTTCCGTTTGGTCAATCATTTGTATTATGCGCAGAATTTCGGCAACGCTCCATGCTTGCGATATTGAACCTTCGGCTGCCTGCGGCGGATCGCCATCATACAGTTCGCCGATTGATGCAATACCATAAGTTGTCATATCTTCTTCAAATGAATTGATAATTTCTTTTGCTGTTGCAATAAAACTTTTACCGTGCAGTTTAAAGTTTCCTTCTACGTAATGTCCAAGTAACCACGGCATTGCCGTTCCTTGATGATGAGCAAGGTCGCGTTCTGCCTGATTGCCTTCGTATCTGCCTTTATACAGAGGATTTTTAGGCGCCAGCGTGCGTATTCCTTTGGCGGTGAGCAGTTCGCGTTTTACGGCTTTCAAAATTTTTTCTTTCACTTCGTCGCTTACAGGACTGTATTGAAACGATGTTGCAAAAATTTGATTCGGTCGAGTGTAAATATTTTGTCCGTTTTTATTTACATAATCGGCAAGATGCTGACGCTGTTCGCACCAAAATATTGGATAAAAATTTTCTTCAATCAGTTTTATTATCGGCAGCCACTGTTTTGCAAAAGTCTTAGTATTATTTTCTTGAGCAAGTTCTATTGCAAAACAAATTGCATTATACCAAAGAACATTTATTTCAACAGCATATCCTGTGCGTTGTGTAACAGGTTTTCCTGCAACAATGGCATCCATCCACGTAAGTGCTTTTCCTGTTTCTTCCTGCCACATCAGTCCGTTTTCGTGAATTTGTACGTTTGATTTTCCTTTGCGGTATGCATCAAGTATTTCAATTATTTTTTTTCCGTACGATTTCCATACTTCGGCGCTGTTGCCTGTATGGTTTTTGTATTGCTGTACTGCCCAAATGTACCACAAAGGAACATCTATTGAATTGTAAATAAACGCTCTGTGCTGTTTTTCATTTGTAAACGAGCCGTCTTTAATGTTTTTGGTTGCATTGTCCAAAATTGTTTTGCACAATTGCGCATCTCCGGTAGCGGCAAGCGTCAATCCTGGCAACGAAACAAACATATCCAAACCCCAATAGCCAAGCCATGGATAGCCGGCTACTATTTCTGTATTTTTCCCTGAACGTATTATAAACTGTTGCGAAGCATTTTTCAGACATGCCAGATAACTGTTTTTTGGAGGACGTTCGGCAATATTTTTATCAAAATATCTTTTAAACACAGCGGTATTTTCTTCTTTTACCGATGCTGAAAATATTATTGATTCTCCTTTTTTTATCGGAACTTCAAAATATCCGGGAACAAACAAATCTTCGTGATATTCGTAACCGCGCTTAAACTCTTCGTTGTATTCGATATTATAATACCAGTCGGGAGTTGGTATAAATTCGTTTTTTTTGTTCAGTTGCATGCGCAGTAAAGGATAATCGGCATAAAGTTTTGTTTCTATTCCGTTATTTATGCTGTTGTATTTTGTATTTGCATACAAATTTGCCTTGCTGAGTTCATGAATTTTCCTGAATGCCAGAAACGGCTTCAATCTCAAAACAGTAGGAGAGTGCGCATCGAGCAAGGTGTAACGTATCATCAGTTGATTGCCGTGATGAATCATCAGCAATTCTTTTTTGAACAGCATGCCTCCCACGCGATATGTTATTGTTGGCGTGGGTTCGTATTCAAACTCAACGATGTATTTGTGTCCGCGCGGTTCGTAATTACCCGGATATCGATGTATTCCGAGATTAAAAGTTTTCTCGCGCTGTATTAAAGTTTCGTCAAGCGAAGATAGCAATACATGATTTTCGCCGCCAAATTCATCAATCGGACATATCAGCAATCCGTGATATTTTCTGGTATTGCAGCCAACAATTGTTGTGCTCAAATAACCGCCGTTACGGTTTGTACTTAATATCTCTTTATTCAATGAATATTCGAGATTTACCAGAGCATTTTTATCAAATTTAAGATAACTCATAGTTTCATCAAGTTTTTGTATAAAAACAATTAATAAGATTTCGTGCGAAGGTAATAAAAATTTAGTTGATAACGTCAAATTTGATAAAATAATTTGTTCGTTGGGCAATTTTAATTTCTGAAAAATAGATGTAAAAAGTTTTTTTATGCAATATTTTGAAGGTTAAAACAGATTGAATTGGGACTGAACAAACTTATCAAAAATCATTCGACAACTGGAGTAGCATGTTTTATCCTCAAACACTGCACAAACATTTACAGATATAAGTATAACCGAAAGCGCTTTCTGGCAAAAAAATCACAAAAACTGTCTGAAAACATGTTTAAAAATCAACTTGTTTGAGTGTTTTGCAAAGGTCTTGAATTATATTTTAATTAACATTTAGTTAAAAATTAAAACTTAATGTAATTTATTGACAATTACCATTATACTAATGTGTAAATTTGTGATTTTATTTTTTCAGTTTAATTTGAATGGTTTATATGTAAATTTGTAAAATATCATTAAAACTGACTTAAAATCACACTGTAATTTACTGTATGACAGGTTTATAAATTATTATACATTTCTCCGTTTTACAATAACTTCAAAATTTATTTTCAACAGTTCAACCCATTGTCCTGTCATGCCACAAATTGACACACAAAAGAGAAAAAGTGATATTAAAATTTCAATATTTATCTGTCAATTTTTTAAAAATGACATTTTGTCTTTATGCTGTGCCGCCATT
>JAITLJ010000027.1 GCA_031277925.1 Prevotellaceae bacterium
CGCCTGAAGTAAATCCAGCAGAACACATATGGAGGTACATCCGAACAAATGGAGGATTTAAAAATAAAACATTCAACACAATAGAAGAAGTTGAAAAATGTTTGTGCCTAGCTGTCAACTATTTATTATCAGACAAAAAAACAGTACAATCAATTACCGGATTTAAATGGATTATGAACTCAATTAAGGAGCAATGATAGCGGTTGAGTATAAAGAATGACTAGTTATAGATAAAGACAAATGTTCATATTTTGCCGAATTTTTGCCTGTATCTATATAAAACACGGTATTTTTATTCGATAATTTATACCTGTAAATATTAATAATGAATGGTTTCAATATTTATTAAGGATGGACTATTTATAAATCTCTTTTTTTGCCGCTTTCAGCGTATTTTTGAGTAATGCTATGCGAGTCATTGGTCCTACGCCCCCCGGAACAGGCGTTATGTAACTGCATTTGGGCGCAACTTCATCAAATTTAACATCGCCTGTAAGTTTGTATTTTCCGTTTTGTTTTTTTGTTCTTGTTATTCCAACATCAATGACCACCGCGCCATCTTTTACCATATCGGCTTGCAGAAATTCGGCAACGCCAAGCGCTGCAATAATTATGTCGGCATTAGCGCATATTTCTTTGAGTTTTTTTGTTCGACTGTGACAGATTGTTACCGTGCAATCGCCCGGCGTTGTGCGTTGCGACAAAAGATTTGCAACAGGGCGTCCTACAATATTGCTGCGACCGATGACAACACAGTTTTTTCCTGATGTTTCAATATTGTATCTTGCAAAAAGTTCGACAATTCCACAAGGCGTTGCCGATACGTATGTAGGAAGTCCCAACATCAGTCTGCCTGCATTTTGTGGATGAAATCCATCAACATCTTTTTTGTAATCGACAGCAAGTAAAATATTGCTTTCGGATATATGTTCGGGCAGCGGAAGCTGTACAATCAATCCGTCAATATTGTCATCGGCATTTATTTCCTTAATTTTATTAATAAGTTCATTTTCGGTAACCTGTTCGTCGAATCTGTATATTTTCGAGGTAAATCCTACTTCGCTGCAATCTTTTGCCTTACTGTTTACATAGGTTTCGCTTGCAGGATCGTTACCTGCAAGTATTGCCGCCAAACATGGCGCGCGTTGTCCTTTTGATATAATTTCTCTTACTTCATTTGCTATTTCGAGTTTTATCTCGCTTGCAATTTTTTTACCATCTATAATTTGCATTTTTTGATATTTTTGGCGATTAATATATGATTTTTCAAATTTTACTGGCAGCTTGTTTATCTTCGCTGTTTCATCATTTGTTGCATTTTTTCCTGATTTGTCATTGTTTTCATCATTTTTCGCATTTCTTCAAACTGTTTCATCAATTTATTCACTTCGTTGATATTTGTTCCGCTTCCGGCGGCAATTCGTTTTCGGCGACCTGTATCAATTATTGATGGCTGTTCGCGTTCTTTTGGCGTCATCGACATTATTATCGCTTCGGTTGCCTTAAATGCATTATCATCAATATCAACATCTTTCACCATTTTTCCTATTTTTGGAATCATGCTCATCAGATCTTTGATATTTCCCATTTTTTTGACTTGCTGAATTTGTTTGTAAAAATCGTTGAAATTGAATTGGTTTTTACGCAATTTTGCTTGAAGTTTTCGAGCTTCGTTTTCGTCGAACTGTTCTTGGGCTTTTTCAACAAAAGATACGATGTCGCCCATTCCCAAAATTCTGTCAGACATACGTTCGGGATGAAATATGTCGAGCGTTTCGGGTTTTTCGCCGGAACTTATAAATTTTATAGGTTTGTTTACGACAGAACGAATCGAAATAGCAGCTCCGCCGCGCGTATCTCCATCGAGTTTGGTAAGTACAACTCCGTCAAAATTCAGCCTTTCATTAAATTCTTTTGCTGTATTTACGGCATCCTGACCGGTCATCGAATCGACAACAAACAGTGTTTCACTTGGTTTCACCGCCGATTTTATTGCTGCAATTTCAGTCATCATTTGTTCGTCGATAGCCAAACGTCCTGCTGTATCGATAATCACAACATTAAATCCTTTGGTTTGCGCATATTTTATTGCGTTTTGTGCAATTTTCACAGGATTTTTATTGTCTTCTTCCGAATAAAATTCGGCTTCGACCTGCGAACTTGTAATTCGCAATTGTTCAATTGCTGCGGGACGGTAAACATCGCAAGCGGCAAGCAAAACCGAACGTCCTTTTTTTGTTTTCAGAAAATGCGCAAGTTTGCCCGAAAAAGTTGTTTTCCCCGAACCTTGCAATCCGGAAATAAGGATAACAGCCGGATTTGGTTTTATATTTATATCGGTTGCCTGTCCGCCCATGAGAGCGGCAAGTTCGTCGTGAACAATTTTCACCATCATTTGGCTTGGTCTCACGGCTTTCAGTACGTTTTGTCCGAGCGCTTTTTGCTTAACTTCATCGGTAAACGATTTTGCGACTTTATAGTTAACGTCAGCATCGAGCAGCGCTTTGCGTACATCTTTAAGTGTTTCGGCAACGTTGATTTCTGTAATTTTACCTTCGCCTTTCAGTATTTTAAACGATTTTTCCAATCGTTCCGATAGATTTTCAAACATTATATTTCACTTTTATTTTATACTATAGTATTTTTGTATTTTACATTCTGTCGGGAACATCAATTCCTAACAGTTTCATTGATTTTTTAATCATAAGGGCAACTTTCTTCGACAGCAATAATCTGAACAGTTTCAATTCCTCGTTTTCTTCGCGTAAAATTTGATGTTCATGGTAAAACTGATTAAATTCTCTGGCAATATCATAAACGTAGTTTGCAATCACCGCAGGCGACAATTCTTTTGCCGCCAATGCTAATGCATATGGAAAAATATTTATCAGTTTTATTATTGATATTTCTTTTTCGCTGATATTTGCATATACAGATTTTTGCGGAATTTTTATTTGCTGTTCGTTTGCTTTACGCAAAATAGAATTTATGCGCGCATAAGTGTATTGTATAAATGGACCTGTATTTCCGTTGAAATCAATTGATTCTTTCGGGTCGAAAAGCATTGTTTTTTTAGGATCAATTTTCAGAATAAAATATTTAAGCGCTCCGAGTCCAATCATTCTGCATATATTATCGACTTCGGCGGCGTTCAAGTCATCGAGTTTTCCAAGTTCTTTCGACATGTCGCGAGCAGTTGAAATCATCAATTCTATTAAATCATCGGCATCAACAACTGTTCCTTCGCGTGATTTCATTTTTCCTTCGGGCAGTTCAACCATTCCATACGAAAGATGATAAATTGAATCAGCCCATGCAAATCCCAGTTTTTTAAGAATGAGTTTTAACACTTGAAAATGATAGTTTTGTTCGTTTCCTACAACATAAATCATTTGTTCGATATTGTATTCGTCAATGCGTTGTCGGGCGGTTCCGATATCCTGAGTTATGTAAACCGAAGTTTCGTCGCTGCGTAATAATAATTTTTGGTCAAGTCCTTCGGCGGTTAAATCAATCCACACCGAACCATCTTCTTTTTTGAAAAACACGCCATTGTCCAATCCTTCTTTTACCAGACTTTTCCCTGAAAGGTATGTTTGCGATTCGTAATAAATTTTATCGAACGAAACGCCAAGTTCGCTGTATGTTTTGTCGAATCCGGCATAAACCCACGAATTCATTTTTTCCCACAATGCAATAGTTTCAGGATCTTTGCTTTCCCATTTTCGCAGCATTTCCTGTACTTCGAGTTGAATTGGGACCTTGCGTTTTGCTTCATCTTCGTCCATGCCGTCTGCTATCATTTCAGAAAGTTGTTTTTTATATTCGCGGTCGTAAAGCACATAATATTCGCCAACCAAATGGTCGCCTTTTTTACCTGATGATTCTGGCGTTTCGCCGTTTCCAAATTTTTGCCATGCCAACATCGATTTGCAAATATGCACGCCGCGGTCATTTACCAGATTTACTTTCACCACATCGTTGCCACTGGCTTCAAGGATGTTTGCTACGGCATATCCAAGCAAATTATTGCGAATGTGTCCCAAATGCAAAGGCTTGTTTGTATTGGGAGACGAATATTCAATCATCAGTTTTTTTTTGTTTTTGCACGAAAATCCAAAATTTTCGTTTTCCACAGCATCATTAAACTTTTGAAGCCAAAATTCGGAAGTAAACTTAATATTCAAAAACCCTTTTATAACATTATATGATTTAATTTCCGAATACAGAAATTTCAATTTTTCGCCAATATCGTTTGCTGTTGCTTCGGGCGTTTTACGGCTTATGCGCAGCAAAGGAAAAACCACCAAAGTATAGTCGCCTTCAAAATCTTTATTTGTAACCTGTATTTGAATTTGCTCATTCGCAACAGTCATACCGTATAATTGCTCAACAACAAGTTGCACATACATTTGCAGTAAATTTTCCATATTCATTTCGTAGAATTTTAGTTGCAAAGTTAAAAAACAATTACGAATTACAGGCATTTTATAAAGTTTGCAGAAAATATGCAGCCTCAACATACGATACTGTTTTATATTGACTGATTTTTTAAAAAAAAATTTCGGAAGAATAAAATAAAAAAAAATCGTATTTAAAATTACATTTATCAATTGAAAATTACAAACTTATCATTAAAATAAAATATTTTTATCTAAAAGTTAAAATATGAAAAATAAAATTATTAAATTTGCATCAAAGCAGCAGATAAAACGTATTATTTGAGGCGCGAAACAGTATGCATTAATAAAAAAATGCCAAATAAATGACAGGTTGTCAGCAATATAAATAAACAGAAACGAATATATGAGAACAGTATTCATATTAAACTGGACTTAAAAAAATGAAAGAAAATGAAGTTCATATAGGCAACATTATACGGCAAAAGGTAAATGAAAGTTCTCTTACTGTTACCGAATTTGCAAGGCTAATCAATAAAACACGCGAAAATGTATATGACATTTATAAACGTCCGAGTATTGATACGGCATTACTTTTGCAAATATCAAAGATATTGGATTATAATTTCTTTAAACATTTTAAGGAAAAAGAAAAATTCTATGAAAATTCAGATATTATATCTGAAGTATCTGACTATTATGATTATTACGACATAAATATATAAACATCAAACGTTTACCCGAAAGTGTGAAATAAAATTATACACAGTGTGAAATTTTATTTACGCCCAAAAGCATTTTTTTTGAAAAACATGATTGTACCTTTGTGAAAGATAAATAAAGGAAAAATTTTTTCTGTAAGTGCGAACAAACAAATAAAAGTTTACGATTTTTAATTGCATAATAAGTAAAAATGAACTATGATTTACAAAATATAAAATCTATTGTTGTTACTACAGGCGGTATTACTCGTCAACTTATAGCAATAAATATAACGCATATAATATCTGACTCTTACCTGTGCGATATATATACAGAATAGAATTATGAAATTAAACAATTATAATATTGCTGATTGAATTTTTTATATAGTCGCTCCTTATAAACTGTGAAAATAGTTGCTCCTTACGAATAAAAAAAGGACAAAGCTAAAACATTAAAAAATTCGGACAATTATTTCTTTCTGTTAATTTGTCTTGACACAAAAAGAAGATAAAGAAACAGGTTCATATTTTGCCGAATTTTTGCCTGTATCTGTATAAAACTCGGTATTTTTATTCGATAATTTATGCTTATAATTTATTAATTATTAACCGTTTCGACCCTTTTTAAGGAGCGACTGGATAAAGATTTTATATCTTTTCTGTTCGCATGGAAAATTGGCAATTATAAAGAAAAGAGCCATTTACAGCCAAACCAGTCGCGTTTTGAGAAAAATTGATTTTGCAACAGGAATTTTATTTCAAGAAACGGAAACAGGTTTGTTTTTAATTGTGCCTTAATAATAGACAAATTGTTTATTAATAACCAATTATAAACAAAAACTGAATAAAAAAAACAGTAAAAATAAACGTTAAAATTTCAACAACAGTCTGTCAACTTTTTTCAGGCATGATATGTAAACATTTGGTAATCAATCAACAAAATTATTTTTTCATTATTTCTTCGATTTCTTCAACAGTTACGGGAATACGTTTTTTACCAAGCAGGCGGCAACCGTTTTCGGTAATAAGCAAATCATCTTCGATCCGCACTCCGCTAACATCCATATATTCATTTACTTTGTCGTAATTAATAAATTCCATATTGATTTTTTCGCTTTTCCATTTGGCAATAAGTTCCGGAATAAAATAAATTCCAGGCTCATCGGTAATCACAAAATTTTTCTGCAATCGGCGTCCCATTCGCAATGACGATGTTCCGAACTGGTCCGAACGTATAATTTCATCATCATATCCCACGTAATTTTCGCCAAGATTTTCCATGTCGTGAACATCAAGTCCCATCATGTGTCCAAGTCCATGAGGCAAGAAAAGAGCATGGGCGCCATTTTCTACTGCTTCGTCAACATTTCCGCGCATTATTCCCAGGTTACACAAGCCATGCGTTATTATTTTTGCTATTTCGAGATGTATGCTTTTATAGCTTACATCGGGCTTTGCAAGTTCTATAGTTTTATTATTTGCTTCGAGTACAATATTGTAAATGTCTTTCTGTTTTTGTGTAAATTTTCCGCTTACAGGTATAGTTCTTGTGAAATCCGAACAGTAATTCATTTCGTTTTCAGCGCCTGCATCCGTTATCAACATTCTGTTTGCAGCAAGTTTCTGACTGTGGTCGTGATTGTGTAATATATGTACATTTTGCGACAGTATCACAGGAAATGAAATATATCCGCTGTTTGCTATCGTAATGCCTTCGATTGCGCCTGCCAACTCGTATTCCATTAATCCGGGCTTGCACATTTTCATTACGGTTGTATGCATTTTATAACCGATGTTACAGGCTTTTTCTATTTCTTCTATTTCATATTCATCCTTTACCGAACGCATATCTACTACTGCTTTTATAAATTTCTGCGAAACATAGTTTTTTATGTGTTTCGATTTTATTCCTAAAAGAGTTGATAACATTTCGGTGTTATCCTGACGATATTGAGGCAAAAAATGAATCTTTCGTCCTAATCGAACAGCGTTATTTATTGATGTAAAAAGGTCTTTGAGAGGACATACCGAATGTACGCCAACTCGCGCTCCTTTTTCTTTTACTGATTCCTGCGGTCCCATCCAGATTATATCATCAATATCAACATCATTCACATATAAATATTCTGTATCTTTATCAATATCCATTACGGCTGCGCAATCGGGATAATTGATTCCCCAATAATATAAAAATGTGCTGTCTTGACGGAACTTATAAGCATTGGATGGATAGTTCATTGGCGATTCGCCGTTTCCTGTAAACAGTAACAATCCTGTGCGAAACATCTTTCTTAACCTGTTTCTTCTTTCTACGTAAACTTTTGTATCAAACATTGTTTTATTCTTTTAAATTAGTTGTTATTTTAATGTTAAAGCATTATGTTCAAATAAATTTTAATAAAAACAACAAAAAAATACTCTTTTTTGAGGCTTTTATTATTAAAGCAAAGTTACAAATAAATGTTTACTTTGATGGATAATATTTTTAAAAAAGGTTAAAAATTTAAAAAGTATTTAAATTTCATTAAAAACTTATTTTATTGAAAATAAGCACAATAGTTGAATTTTATCAAACCGGGTTTGTCGTTGTTTTATTATTGTTTTAAAATAAAATCAAATTTAGTCAAATTGACTGTGTCAAAATATTGCTTTGCGATTTCATCCAGAAAAGATTCCGTTATTATATCTTCGCCTAAAAACTGGTCGATTTCTTCTACGGTAGATGAAAAATGTTCGATAATTTTTTCATCGCTTACTGCCAAACGATAGCGAATATTTTTGAAGAATTTGATTTCCGAATATTCGATTACATCGTCTGCTTTAATAACCTGAATAGCGACGTCGATTAAAACAAGTTCGTTTTGTTCGGTTAAATCCGCCTGTTCGAGTGCTGTAAAATAATCTGTAATAAACTGTTTGCTGTCTAAATTTATTTCGGACACATAGCGGTTCATTTCGTCTTTCAAATCAATATTTTCAAATGAAGGTAAGGCTTCGCATATTGATTGAATTATGGCGACTTCTCTTTTGTCGATATCGCCGTCGGAAGCCATACAGCAAAAGGCTGTTTTTAATAAAAGTTCGTCAAATTTTTTTGTTTCCATATATTTATAATAAATTGTTTAAAATCCTATTTTACGTCTTTCGGTTTCAGTTTCGCCTTCCATTTTTTTCTTTATTGCCTCATGTTTTTTCAGTTCGGCGAGTGAAATGGTCGGTTTTTGATTTTTGATAACAAATTCAAGCGTGTTCATCGAAATACGTTTTAACTGATCTTTAATTGTCTTGCGCGAAGCCTCGTCTATCAGCAATTTTATATCGCTCGAAACATAATTTTCGGTTAACGCAGCCAATTTATTGTAGTCAATTCCAAAGTCGAGAGGTCTGTCTTTCAGATACAGTTCAAACATGGCTTTTCGCGCTTCAAAATCGGGCGGCGGAATGTAAAACCATTTTTCTAACCGTCCTGCACGCAACACGGCTTTATCTATCAGATTTGCCTGATTGGTTGAGCCTATGACAAAAACGCCCGAATCGCCAATATTGTCTAATTGCGATAGAAATTCGTTTACTTCTGAACCATAATTGTGCATTGTGTTTTCGCGGTCGGGAACCATTGCGTCCAATTCATCGAAATAGAGAATGGTCGGCGCATTTTTTCGCGCTTCATCAAACAGTTTTCTGATTTTTTCCTGTGTTCCGTGTATATAAATACTTGCAATATCCGAAGCAACAATCTTGATAAAATTGTATCCGGCTTCTTCAGCAAAACATTCGGCAAAAAAAGTCTTGCCACAACCCGGCGGACCATAAAGCAGCATTCCGTTAGGCAAACCCAAATTATGCTGTCTGTATTCTTCAGGTTTTTCGATTACATCAATCACATCGGTTTTCATTTGCTCTTTTAATTGTTGCATTCCTGCAATAGCGGCAAAACCTTTTCCTTTTTTCGGTTTAATTTTGCTTATTGTATTCTTTTTTGTTTGTTCCAAAAAAATTACAGGTCTTTCTATTGTGATTTCACTGTTTAATGCCTGTATAAATTCTTTTGCCGACTGAAAACGCTGCTCAATATTAGCGTGCAAGGCTTTGCTTACAATTATCAAAATTGAATCGTCAAAATCAACTATTCTGTCAGCAACATTTGGAAATACAAGCGGTTTGTCACGTTCTTCCAAAACAATATCTTCCATTCTTTTCAGTTCTGTCTGAAATTTTGAAATATCTTTAGCCCACGGCGCTATTCCAAAAAGCAACTGATATATTACTGCTCCTGCCGAAAACAAATCGGACTGAGGCGAAAACGTGCCTGCCGTAAGACATTCAGATGCTGCGTAATGCAAATTCAAGCCTGTTTTGTTATAAACTTTAGATGGTTGATGAAACTGGCGAGCATAACCGAAATCAATGATTTTTGCCTGTTGTGTTTCGCCCGACATGTCGAGCATAATATTTTGCGGAGTAATTTCATTATGAATAATCGAATCGGGTAAACTGTGCAAATAGTCCAGTCCATTCAAAACGTCGATCATAATTTGTTTTATGTCGTACCATGTAGAAACTGGTTCTCGTGCAATTCGCTCTGCAAGAGTTTCTCCGGCAATAAAATCCAAAACCAAATAAAAGAATTTTCTGTTTTCGACAACAACCTCGCCATTGTCTTTATATGCAACAATGTTGGGATGTTTCAAGTGTTTTAGAAATTTTATTTCGAGCAGAGCGCCTTCTGCGTCAAATGCTGAATGATGCACTTGCGTGATATTAAATAATTTTAAAAAATACGATTTTCCGTCTTTTCCTTTCACGCGATATGTTTCGGCATTGTATCCTTTTTTGATAAAAAATAAAACAGTGTATTTGTTATCAAGCAGAAAACTTTTGGGCAATGTAGCCGGTTGCTTTTCATTCATTTCTTTTTGTTTTTATAAAAATTACCTTAGCGTTTCGCCTGCGTCATCTTTGTCAATTCTTAAATTCCAAATTTGATGAAGTATAGGTCGTAATTGGTCTTTTTTTCCTTCTGCTATCAATTTCAAGCCCTGATTTATCAAAGCGCGCGCTTTATTTCTATCTTTCCATTGCAAAGAATTAAATTCCTTATCATGATACATAAGACGATTAGCATCTACTTCGCCTTGTGTGATTTCATTTCTTATTTCTATTGAAAGACCGATAATATCAGATTCCAATTCTTTTGCTTCACTTTTGTTTTTACTTATAATCGTCGCATCAACCCTTTGTTTGAAATCTTTTACATGCTCATCAATTCTTTCCATATTCAAATCGCCTGTATATACATGTTTTTTGATTTCGCGCACCAAATCTTCCAATTCAAAGTAGGCGTTTTTCAAATCCTTTTCAATTTGAGGCCACTCCTGCTGTTTTTTAAGTTTTTCGAGTTGCATAAGTTCCTGACGCAAATTCTCCAGAATTCTCATTCTGCCATCGGCGCTGCCTTTTTCATTTTCCAACTGTTGTTCCAATGCAACAAGACGTTCGTAAATATCGGTAGCGTTTACATTACGAGCGGTATATTTGGCATTGTTGATTTTTTGTGTCAATTCAATTGCTTCGGGCGCTGTTTTTGTTTTGCTGGGTATTTCCAGTTCTTCTGTATGTTCTATTACAGGAAACCATGCGCTGAATTTCATTAAGCCCGATCTGTCCATCTTTATTGTAATCTCTACATCACTGCCTTCGGAAAGAAATTTAGGCAAAGATTCTCCGGTGATAATCACTTCAAAAATCAGATTGTTCAGGTCGGGATTTGTCTTCTCAGAGTTGTGATCTCCTTCATAAATAGGAATACGAATAATATCGGTTACAATTCCGGGACGAATATCCTGACGCGTTTTCAATCTGTCGACTGTGCCTATAGCAGGAAACGGTTTGTTCTTTTCCAAGCCTTTGACAGGAACAATCAAATCTTTTTCTTCATCATCAAAGTATTTTACGATGCAAATATTATGTGGCAATACCTGCATGCCTCCCAAACCGCTAATACCTTGCATAATATTAAATTGATTCGGTTCGCAGTCTGTTTGATTGCCTTGTCCGTCATATACGTTGATGGTAAAGGTATTTGAACGTCCTTCTATCAGGGCGACTTCTATCAATGCAGATTTTTTATCGCTGATCTTAATTTTTGCGCTGCTCCAAGCTCTATCGGAACGAACAATTTCCGCAAAAATCTCATCGGGCAATATACCGACAGATTTGTCTTTTAATATCTTGATATTGACAAATTCTGATGTTTCCACCGAAGTCGCCTCGTATTTCACTTCCAATTGCAGTTTGGTTTCGTCGCGAGTTTCGTCCTGAATTTCATCATCAACGTCAATGGTCGAAGCATACAATGCCGCTCCTTGAGCTACTACTGTCATCGGGTCAACGTCAACGGAAAAGTCTATATTTTCGGTAATTTGTTCTTTCAACATCTTGCGCAAAATGGGCGAACGGGTAGGACCGCCTACCAAAATCAATTTATCCAAATCGGCGCCTTTCAGATTGTTACGTCTTAATAAATCTTTGGTAATATCAATCGCTTTTTGGAAAAAGGGCGAAAATACAGATTCCAAATCGGCAGTTGTAATTAATAAATCAAGTTCCATTTCTTCATCATTTTCGTCTTTTCTTAAATCGCCTAAATTTGACAGTATGCCGTACGTGTCTTTAAACGACAACTGAATTTTTGCATCTTCGGCGTAATATTTCATCGCTGCCCGTAGTATTTGTTTTTTGTCCGGATCATTCAACATTTGGTTTATTGCATAATTGTCCTGCAAATAAGGAATTATCATTTGGTCAACAATTGCCTCATCCAAATTTTTACCTCCAAGCCAATTGTCGCCTTCGGTATCTTTTACCGACAGAACGCCCTCTTCGGCTTTTACCAAAGCGGCGTCGAAAGTGCCTCCGCCAAAGTCGAATACCAGCCAAAAGCCGTTTTTTGACTGGCTGCCTAAACCGAAAGCAGTTGCTGCCGCAACCGGCTCCTGCAAAAGTTGAACTTGCCGGAATCCTGCTAATTTTGCCGCCTTCATCGTGTCTTCTTTCTGCTGATTGTTGAATTTTGCCGGAACGGTGATGATTATCGACGATATATTTTCCTGTACCAGTGATTTCAACCTTTTCAACACTTCTGCCGAAAGTTCTGCTGAAACAAAGTTTTTGTCCATATTGGAACTTTCGTAAACAGTGTCCGTTCCCATTGTTCGCTTGAACTCAATAAAAATATTGGTTTTGCCTTTTTCAAAAGTTTGCAAGGCGTGGACGCTGTCTGTTTTCATTGCATTGAACGCCGAATCTCCAACCAATACGTCTTTGCGTTTGTTGAAATTCACACACGAGGGTACGGTATCTTTCAACGTATCCGACTTTTTTATTTTAGGAACTCCGTTTTCCATTCTTGCAATGGCGGAATTGGTTGTTCCCAAATCAATTCCGTAATCAATTTTTATTCGCATATATTACTTATTTCTAATTACTTTTTACCCTACATTTACTTCTATTTGTGCTGCCTGTATCATCTTGTCTTTATAATTTATTTGAGGTTTTATTATTTTTGAAATTACTTTTTCGTCTTTTTGAAGAGTTTCATCGTAAATTGAATTGATAACAATAACTTTCATTCCTTCGTTGTATGGTTTTCCCAGCAATTCGGGAATTTCGTAGCCATTGGCAGCCATGTAATCCTTGAGTCTTCCGATAGAACGGTTTAACTGTTTCAAACCTTTGGTATTGCTGTCCATAAGCGAAATATTGCGTTCCATGAGCGTAATTTCATCGGCAAGTTTCAGCGCCAACGAATGGTCGAGTTCGCCATTTGTAGCTGTTACGGGTAATTCGCGCAAAGTTTTCAGCAATGAATCAGTAATTTCCGCCTGTTTTGCAAATTCTTTTACTAACTGTTCTTCTATCAACGACTTTGTTTTTTCGAGTTGCCCTATAAGGTCTGTTCTGTTCTTTTTCTGCCTTTTATGAAACAAAAAGAACGACAGCGCCGAAAGCAAAGCAATAACCAAAACGGCGATAATCCAGTACAAAGTATTTTTGTTTACTTTTTCATGCACGTTTTGTATTTGTTGTTCCGCATTTGTTTGTGTGTCGGAAATTTTTACTCCCAAACTGTCGTAAAGAGAGGCGACAGTTTGTTGCTGATTGTCGATTTGCAATTGCAAATCTTCAATGTTTTTGTTAGCAACCGAAAGTTGTTTTGAAAAAT
>JAITLJ010000078.1 GCA_031277925.1 Prevotellaceae bacterium
TACGCCAAATACGCAGCCTATTCCCTGGCCTACGCCATCTCCGAATCCCATATTTTTTAAATTTTAATTGTTAATATAAGTTGTTAATTTATTAATTTTTAATATTTACCGTAATAACCCCTGTCGATCCATAAGGCAAACAGAGCACAACCAGCCAATTCTATCGCGCTGAAGTTATAAAAAGACTTTCCTTTTATTGCCGACTGCTTTTTTGCGGCAAAATGATTAGCATTAAAAGCAATATTTCGCCGCGACATATAGCTGTATATTTTATCGGGGGCTGATGTTGCTCCAAAACACTTTGTTGAAGAAGATCCACACGATTCCCTGTATAAAGATTTAATGACGCCGCTGTTATCGATATTAACAGCATAATCGCAAGTTATATCCCCGAACGAACAATCGAAATATGCCCTGAAAAGAATAACATTGTCATAAATGCTTACAACTCTAATACTGCTGACATCATTGCACCAACTAGGATGAGCAAAGCGAATTAATCCGCATACTTCGCTACTTTCAAAAAAATCTTTAATAAGCTCTTTTTGATAACTTGTCTGTGCATTTACGAATCCAAAGTTCGCAAGCACAAATACAATTGTAAATAAAAATGCTCTTTTCATTTCAAATATTTTTTAATAATTCAACATCAATACCACTCTTAGCGTTTCGAGATGCTCATCGCATAAATGAATTTCAACATTTGCGCCGTCAAAAAAATCAGTTGAAATGTACTTTGCAATTATTTTTGCGGTATTGCAAAATTCGCTGTCCATTTCCATGCCTTTTTTAACAACTGCTCTTACCTCATACGTATTGCCTGTTCGGTTCAACTGTATGGTTTTGCTTTCGTCTTCGTTTGTAACGTCAAATCCGAAATCTTTTAAAGCATCGGCAAGTTTGTATAACTCCGACTCTGTAACATTTGAAGTGTAAAAATACTGCACGCCGTTAATCATTCTTTCAGTGCCATAATTTTTACAACTGCTTAATAGGGAACATGTAAATAATAAAAGCCCCCAAATAAATTTTCTTTTTTTCATACCTGTTATTATTCTTTTGTTATTTTAATTTTTTCTGCTACTAAGGTTTTGCAGATTTACCCCGTTTTTGAAATGGTCTCTGAACTCCATTGCTCCTCTGCTAAGGTTAGCGTCTTGTTTAAAATACTTTTTCATAAAAACTATATCTATTTAATTAATAATTTTTCCTACTCTGTTAAGGCTTTTCGGGTTCCGCCGTTTTATTTATTACTGTTATTCTTATTTTTTCACCACGTTCCTGCGCTTTGGTCAGGATTTCCACTAATCGTTTTTCGTACGGTGTTGAATTAATTACTTTTCCTTTGACTTTGTTCTCGCCCACGAGGATACAGCCCGAACTGTCGTGTTGGGTGTTTCCTCGATGTATCAGTATTCCGCTAAAACCCGGCACATCCAGCAGGCGGGGCAGTAGCCTTTTTTTTGCAGGCGACAGGTTTACAACTACCTTGTAAACGCCTGCGGGGATTGCCGTTTCGTGCTGTATTTTTGTTTTGCGAATCATTTCCAAAGGCATAGATTGAGTCAGCCCACGATCTTTGTCTTCAAGCGTATCGCAAAAATATTCGCCGTCAACATAAAGCGAACCAATGGTATATTCTTCTCCTAAAAATCTTCTTTTCAATTTCAACTCCATAATCTCCAGAAAGTATTTACATTTTTTTTTGTCGCTGCCTTCCTCGCCATGCGCTTTGTTATTATTCAATTTCACTAACCACTAAGCGTTAACCACTAAGCGCTAATCACTAAGCGTTAACCACTAAGCGCTAACCACTAAGCGCTGTTAATTAATCTCACCGTTCAGATTTCGTTCTCAAATCCAAAGAGAGTATAATCTATCAAAATATTTCCGGTAGTATCGTACACATCCTGCCTGTCGCGTGCGCCGTGGGGATAATGTTCGGAGCGGTTGAGCGACTCTTGCCAGTAGCCAACGAGGTCATCCTTATTGGCGAGCAATTTTTTTTTCAACATGCTCACTACCACTCCGCCAACGGCTATTGCACCCGAAACGAGCGGATTTGTTACTGTAAGCGCCGTTTCGACAGTGGCAACCAGGCCTTTGAAGGCGTCGCTTTCGAGTATTTTGTCGGCGTCAACTGCAAAATTGCGCACATCTTCGTCCGATTCAATCACCCACAATTGAATATCGAGCCTGTCGGGTATGGCGGCGCTTTGATAAATCACCATTCCTGCTTCGCCGAAAAGCAAGGTCTGGTTATCTTTCACCCGATTTATTTCGAGACTGTAACTTTGCGCCAGCCTGTTGGCTTCGGCAAGTACGGCGTCAAGCAATTTTTGGCGCCGCGCCGCTTCGTCGGGCAAATCCATCAAGTCCGACAGGGTGAGCGCCGGAACAACGCTGGGAGCATCGTAACTCGAGCCTGCCGCATAACTGTAAATCCGCAATTCGGCATATCTGTTGAATATGCCCAAAAATCCTTCGCGGTTGTTGAATACTTTCACTTTGTTAATTCGCGCGTAAAACATTTTCTTTGATTTTTTTTGTTTATTTATTTTTTTTATTAACTATCCGCCTTTCTGCAAATGCTTACTAAGCTTTCATCAAAAAGCTTTCCGACCTTTTTTTAAAAGCTTTCCGACCTTTTTTTAAAAGCTCTCCGATCTTTTTTTAAAAGCTCTCCGACCTTTTTTTAAAAGCTCTCCGATCTTTTTTTAAAAGCTCTCCGACCTTTTGCCTGTCCATTTTCCGCTCTTTAAATTTATTTGCTGCCGCATCTGAAAAAAGGCATGAATTAAACACCTAAAACATTAGTTATAAAACTTTTACTCTCATTTTATTTTCTCGTATTTAAGCGTTGCAAGCATTTCCTTCAAATCAATTCCCGGACGGAATACCACTTTGGAACTTTTGATTAGAGATACGTTAAATTTTTCTTCCGTTTCGGCGCCATCGCTGCTTATCGCAATTTGAAACGAGCCGAAATCGCCGAAACGCACTATCTCGCCGTTGTCTAAATGACGTTTCAATATCTTGATAAGGTCGTTAAGCACAGCCAGCACGTCCGTGTCGCTCACAGTTGTAGAGCCTTCGGCTATTTCTTTTGATAATTTCCTGAATGTCAGTTCGCCCCTGCTTTTTGCCTGTGCATAAAATTTTTTAGGCGCCTGAGGATCTCCGGGCTTTCCGTGAGATACAATAGTGTAATTTACTGCCATAATTTAAAATTTTTAATGTTATAAATGATAAAATTATTATATAAAAACACGAAATCATCGAATGTCGGTAATTTCGCATGTATTAACGATTTAAATAGACAAACACGGACTTCGAGAATATGAGGAATAAAAATTTTTGAAAAAATCCTGTGTTTTGAGTTTAAAAGATGTAAGGTAATTGAAAAAGATTTTCTATATTTCGCGCGCGTTACCTTTAAAAGTATTGGTCTGGCCTGTGTGTGTGTGTGTGTGTGTGTGTGTGTGTGTGTGTGTTAACAAAATATCTGAAACCGCCAAATAATTGACGTTTTTTTTATCAACAATTTTATTGTTTTC
>JAITLJ010000110.1 GCA_031277925.1 Prevotellaceae bacterium
ACTTGCGCAAGCATGAAAGAGCCAGTCCTGTTCCGCCGCAAATGGGGAAGAATGTATTCAGTCGCTCCTTACGAATATAAAAAAATGACAATAATACGACATTAAAAATTTCTGTCAGATATTTGTACAATAGTTAAAAACTGTTCCGCTATGAACAGAATGTCGGTAGAAATGAAATCTCTTTGTGCATTACGTGCGGGGTCGCCGTAGATGACTTGAAACGCCGCCGCTGCTCCTCACATAACCTTTGCTGCGGCAAAATTTCTACCAATATTTTGTCCCTGACGGGACATTTTTTCTTTCTGTTAATTTGTATCAAGACAAAAGAAGATAAAGAAACAAGTTCATATTTTGCCGAATTTTTGCCTGTCTTTGTATAAAACACGGTATTTTTATTCGACAATTTATGACCATAAATTATTAATAATAAACAGTTGCAATACTTATTAAAGAGCAGCGATTTAATAACAAACCTAATGCCCTGTTACTGTTAAAAAGCAGAGCAATTCATAAAATTTTAATCGGACAACAGCGCTAAATATCAAAATGATTTTATAAATTTGCAGAGATTTAATATTGGTATTTTTATGAAAAATACAGATATACCAGCAGATATAAATAATGTTTTGTAAAATTTTATAATAATGAAAATATTTATAAACGGAAACGAAGTCGAAATTTTTATCGGAGCAACAATAGAATCCGCTATCCGCAAATTCGATAAAAATATTTTGAAAGACATAAAGCAGGGCAAATCGGCAGTATATGACCGATATGGCAATCACGTTTCGATTAGCGGTCCCTTACATGAAAAATCACAAATAACAATAAAAAAAATCACAAAATGAAAAAACTATTTTATTTACTCGCAATTTTTGTTTTTGCATCTTGCTCATCAGCAAACAAAGAAACACAGATAATTATTTTGTCAACCAACGACATGCATGCAATGATCGACAATTATGCCAAAGTTGCATCTTATGTTGACAAAGTGAGAGCCGAAAATAAAAACGTACTGCTTCTGAGCGGTGGCGACATGTTTTCGGGCAATCCCATAGTCGATAAACACGAAGACAGAGGCTATCCAATGATTGAAATAATGAATAAAGTCGGCTATGATTATGGAGTATTGGGCAATCATGAATTTGACTACGGACAGGATTTTCTGCGCAGACGTATCGAACAGGCAAAATTTCCCTTGCTTTGCGCAAACATGAAAGTTTCGGAACAGGCATTGATAAAACAGCCCGAACCTTATGTAATATTCAATTTGGATGGAATAGAAATTTGTATTTTGGCAACCATTCAGGTTGAAAATTCAAACGGCAAACTTATTCCAAGCACACATTCCGACAAAGTTAAGAATATTGATTTCTATCAGCCTGTCGAAACAGCATTACAATACAAATATTTGCGCCAGAAATGCGATCTGTTTATAGCGCTGAGCCATGATGGCATAGATGAAGATGTAATTCTTGCCAAAGAAATGCCCGAACTTGATATTATCATTGGCGGACATTCGCACACCCGCGTTGACGGAATGATAGAAAACGGCGTGCTTATTTCACAAACAGAATGTCATTTGAAATATATAGGCAAAACCGTAATAAGGCTTAAAGGCAAAAAAATTGTTGATAAAAAATTTGAACTTATAGATGTGTCAACTTTACAGGCTGAAAACGAAGAAGTGAAAGCATTAATCGACAAATATTATGCCGAAACTACTATGAACGAAGTCGCAGGCAAAGCAGGTTCAGACTTTACAGGAAAAGAAAATATCGGAGGATTAATGACCGATGCGATTACAAAAATGCTGAATCTTGATATTGCATTTCAAAATTCGGGCGGAATCAGAATAGACAAGATTGCAAAAGGCGACATTTCCTTACTGCTGCTATACACGCTCGACCCGTTCGAAAATGACGTTATACAGTTTGAAATGAGTTATGATGAAATATATTCATTACTTAAAAATTCGTATCGTAAAGGAAGCCGCCACGCCGATTTGAAAACATCGGGAATATCATATTCAATCAAAGTAAAAAACGATGAAATTGTTGATATTGAAATACGGGATACAAACGGAAACCTGCTTGACAAAAACAAAAAATACAGGACAGGAATGAACAGTTATATAGCCACAGATTATGAATTTGAGCATAAAGATGCAGGAAAATCATTAAATATAAAATCTGTCGAAACGCTTATAGAATATATAAAACAGCAGAAAGAAGTTTATCCAAAACCCGACAGAACAAAAATCGAAGAAATAACTGATTAAACATTCGCATTTACCAATTTATATTATGAAGTTGAAAATAATACATATCATACCAATACTGTTTATAATATTGCCGTTGCAAATATTTGCTCAAGACTTAATGCCTACTCTCAACACGCTGACAATTGCGCCCGATGCGCGTTCGGCGGCGCTTGGCGATGCAGGCGTTGCAACATCTGCCGATGCAAACGCCCAACACTGGAACGCCGCAAAATACATTTTTTCGCAGCAATACGGCGGCGTAGCGCTGTCATATACGCCGTGGCTAAAAGCGGCAACAAGCGATATTTACATAACATTTTTATCCGGATTTTATAAATATAACAACAACGAAGCGATTGCAGCATCGTTAAGATTTTTTTCGCTTGGCAATATTGATTTTTATACCGACAACTACGAATTTCTGCAAACAGCGCGCCCCAACGAATTTGCATTTGATGTTTCGTATTCGCGGCGGCTTGGTAAAAACATGTCGGGAGCAATAACTTTCAGATACATAAACTCAACAAAAATGACGATACAAAATATAAATCCCGTGATAGAACACACATCAAATATTGCCGCCGATGTCGCATTTTTTTATCAAAAACCTGTTGTCTTTTCATTTGCGCCTAAATCCGAGCTGGCATTCGGCGCAACAATTTCCAATTTGGGAACCAAAGTTAATGTTTCGGACAGCGCTGGTTATTTTTTGCCAATGAACATCAAACTTGGAGTTCGCATAACATTTAATTTTAATGATGTTAATTTTTTATCGCCAACAGTCGAATTTTACAAATCGCTTGTGCCTGACGACAACAAATACAGAAACTCGTCGGTAATATCGGCTGCTGTGCGCGGCATTACAAGCGGTTTGTCAAAAACAGCATGTATTTTGGGAGCAGAATATTCGTATAAAAATCAAATATACTTTCGCGCCGGTTATCATCACGAATCAAAAACGATAAGCAATAATTCATATCTTACCTTCGGCGCAGGCATAAAACATAAAAATTTGGATTTTGCCGCAGCATATCTGTTTGTAACCGACAGTCGCAACACGCTTCTCGACAATACGTACAGACTTTCTGTTGCCCTTACTTTCGGCAGCAGACAAAATAAATGGCTCGATTATGATTTGTAAACTGTAAAAAAAACTGACAAAAATACAGAACGAAAATATTGATAATACCTTTATATTTTTAAAGCGCATGACGGCGCTAATACATTAAAATTTTCTGTCAGATATTTAGTGCAATGACGAAAAAAACTGTCCCGTCAGGGACAGTTTTTCTTTCTTTTACTTTTGTATAAAGGCAACAAAAAGCGAATGTGTTCCTCTTTGCCCGAATTTCAATTCTATAAAACTCGGTATTTTTATTCGATAATTTATGCTTATAATTTATTAATAATGAACCGTTTCAACCCTTTTTAAGGAGCGACTATATAAATTGAGAAACCTTTGCAAGGCAAAAGTGTTGATAACATATTAATATTTAGGTGATTATAATTTGTTTATGTGAAATATTTCATGTATCTTTGCATCATGTTTAATAAAAAAAGACAACAAATGGGGTTTAGTGACGGTTACGTGGAAAAACGTGTTCGTAAAAATGTGTTTTTCAAACATATCAATATACTTATTGATTGGACTGAATTAGAAAAAAGAAATAGATGTCTGAAAATTTTAATATATTAGTTGTCTTTTATTCGTAATGAGCGACTGAATATTAATTTTCTCACTGTGCAAACACAAACCGCAGGCTGAATCCAAACGATGTGTTTGTTGTTGCTATCGACGATACATAAGGTTCGTTCAACTGACGTTCAAAAAACAAACGAAGATTAACTTTATCGCCTATTGCATAATCTGCTGTTGCGGCAAATGAAACAACTTTGCGACCATCGCCGATTTGACTGTATATGTCGCTCTGGTCGAGTTTGCGAATTATATTTAAATCTTCACGAATCGAAAAATCGCCTTTCAAACGCAAAGTTGATGTTTGATTTCGCCCTGTCAAACTTCCAAAATTAAATATTTGCGGAAGGTTTTGAAACATGTATCCTGCTCCAAAAACGTATTGCATTGTGCGGGCTTCGGTAATCTGGTTATTCGACAGGCTGAGCGCTACCGTGCGCGTGCGGCTTATTTCAAAATTGGTAAGCAGCATGTTTTTGAAACTCAAATCGATTTTAAACAGAGGATTCATCCTTTCGCTTATCGATACGTTTGTCATTTCGCGATATGCAATAAAATCGTTCAATACGTTGCGAACATAGCTTAATCCATCTGCCTGTTGGTCGTAAAGTCTGTTAGACGAAAACGAATTTATCGAATATATTGAATGATATGAATGTATAATTGTTGCACTCGACAGGTATTTTCTCAGACTGTTCAAGCGCGCCAAGCCTGTATATTGGATATTCCAGTTGGGCACAGGTATTTTTATGAAATCAGCAAATTTTGAATTTGAAACATTTGCATAAGCCGACAAGAATGAGTTTATCAGAACTTCCTGCGAAAATTCACCGTATCCGTGAGGATATTCTCCTGTTCCCGGATCGTAAGGCGTTGACAGAGATCGGCTCAATCTGTTGTTTGCCAGTTTCCATGCAATTTCTTTACGGACAGACAGGAAATTTTCAAAGGCTTTTGATTTGTATTTGTTTTCTGCCGTTGGATTTTCAAATGCCGAACCTATTGATATTACAGAGATGTTGAAATTTCCTGTTTCAGTTCCAAGTCCGCCGGCATCAACAACGCTGTAACGCACATGGCTTGTCATTTTTTGGCGTTGTCCCGTAATTTCTATATTTAAATCTTTAACCGGCTCTACTCTTACTCGATACGAGAAACTTCGCGTTTGCGACAGCAGATAGGGATTGAAGAAAGTTGTATCGGTTGTAAGCCAGTGGTTTTGCCGAGCCACATCAACAAAATCGAGCGACTGGTCGCCTAATATGAATTTCCAGCCGGGCGACAGATTGCCGTTGAAATTACTCATTCCTAAAAATTTAGATTCTCCCTTAAATCCGGGTAAAGTTGTTGCGCCCTGTTGTCGATATGAGAAATTAACCGTTTTTACCGACATTAGCAGTCGCGTAAGGAGTTTTGCCGTATATGAAACAGGATTTTGAGGTTTTGGCACTTTTCCGGTTACTACAACTTTTGCATCTCTGTATTCTTTGTCGAACGAGACTGTAATATTATTTTTGTCTATTACCTGAACGTTTCCTCTTATTTCTTTTCCATTACTGTCGAATGCTTTAACCGAAATGTTGGTTGTTCCTAACTTGTGTTTGACAGTGTGTTTTCGTTTTTCGAGGAATCTTATTTTTCCCGATTCGTAAGTAACTGTTGTTGTTTCAACTTTTGCACGGACGCGTCCGTCAAATTCATCGTTAATTTGTTTCAGCAGTTTCACTTTGTTGTACAAACTTGTCAGTGTTGCTCCTGCATTTATATCTATTGTTTGCGTGTTGCTGATTGTATTTCCCGGGTCGTAATCTTCCATTATTCTCATATTTGCCACCCATTCGTAGCCTGCGCGATAAGTCATTTGAGCATTGAGCCAGTTCAAAAGTCCTATTCTGTTCAGCGGCACTTGCCATGTAAATTGCAAACTGTGATCATAATTTATATTTCGTCCGAAGTTCCAGAAATTGCTCCACACCGAATCGCGCCAATGCCTGTAACTTTCAGGATTACGGTTTTTATCTACCATTCCTTCGGGTTCGTCAATACGCGCAAGGTTTGTGGCGTTGAAATCAAGGCGAAGGTTTTTCGTTATGTCATATACAACGGCATAGCGGCGTTCCCATGTAAAATCTTTTGAATATGTAGATGGAATTTCGATTTCGGGTGTTGATATGTTTCTTGTTGTTATTTCGTTATAATATCTGTTTATTTCAGAAGTAAAACTGAATTGATTTGGGTATGGATTTATTCCCAGTTCACGAAAAAATGCAAGTGATTTTGGTTTTAATTTTTTGAATGGTTGCCAATACTTCGGCTGTATGTTATATGCATACGATAGAAGCATATTATAAGATTCCTGTAAATTGCCGGCTAAACGTGCATTTCGTCTGAACTGTTGCGTATATGCATAGCTCAGCGACAGATTTGATATGTCAAAAACTCTTTGTTCTTCGTGTCCGGCGGGCGAAATACGCACATTTGACAGATTGAACGATTTTTGTTGAACATAAGTTTTTGCCATCATCTCCAGCGAGTCGCGCTCGCTTCCGGCTAATGCATCCAAAGAGGTTTTCAGTTTCACATCCTGATTAAAGGGATTGTACAGTGGGGTTTCGTGGTGAGCAGAATATCCGAAGAAGAAAGGAATTTTTACGCCCCAATTTTCGGGGAAGAATTTTCCGAGTTCAAGGTTTGTCATTATGCTGTATTCGTATGTATCTTCGTGAGCTCTGTCGGCATAACGCTGTTCAACGCTGCCAAATCCGTTTGTAATCATGCTTCCTACAAGCGTAAGCGAACCCAAATCGGCAAGTTGCGCTGTTGTGCGCGCTGTTGCTGCCCAGCCTCCTTCGTTTTCGTAGTCGGAAAGTCTAAATTCGTTTATCCAAATTATTGCCGATTTGTCAAGTCCATCATCATCGGTTCTTCCTGCAGTTTTTTTAGGATTTCTTATGCCTATCATAATAACTTTAACCGAACCCAAATTAGGATTTCCTATTATTTTTATTCGATTTTTGCCGACAATTTTTTCATACGGCGTCGATTGTGAACCTCCGTACTGTTTTATTTGCTGATTGCGTTCGAGTTTCAAATTTGTAAAATCTTCCAAGGCAATGTCAAGCATGTTTTCTCTTGGCCATACTGTCAAACGGTCTGCTTCGCTGTTGTTGCTGTAGGTCGAACGGTAAGGCGTAAGGATAAGAGGAATTTCGTATTCGTAGTAGTTGTTTCTGTAATCATTTCCTACGCGTATAAACAGATTCAGGTCATTATCGTCTAATGGATAGCCTTGAATTGCTTCGGCATGAGCATCTAATTTGATTCTGCGGAACTGCCGAAAGTCGAAAAGCGAATTTTTATATACTGCGCGTCCTTCGCCATCGCCAAGGTCAATGATTTTAAATTCCATTGCCTGTTCGTTCATTTGCACCGATTGATAATTGTCGTAATTAAGTTCTCGTTGAACATCGGGAGGCATTACGTAATTTATTGGCGTACGGCTTGAATTTTCTTCGAGATTGACTACCGAAACATCGAATGTTGCGTTTGGCAGTTCGGGTTGAGCCAATCCTTCCTGTCCTTCTATCAACGAATAGTTGTATCTTCGCCATTCGCTGCGCACCAAATCAAGCGAGGCAAATCTTAAATATGCTGTTTCTTTGAAGCCGCGTACAAAAAGTCTCATAAATCTTATTGATTTGAAATCGCTTATATCGCCTATTTCTTTCTGATACTGATTTAGCGGTATTTTGAATTGAAACCAGCGAACGGTTTTTGGCGCATCACTGTTTTTGAAATTAACGGTAACTTCACGAACATCCGAAATGAAATTTTCGCCTACAATCATTGTCGCCGGATTTAATTTTAATCTGTATTGAAAATAATTTTCCGATTCGTTCATTGTATTATCGCGGTTCATATCTTCTATATCGGGGTATGTTGTTGACATTCGGTTTTGTCCTCCGGTAAGGTCGCTTGGTTGCGAATTGCCATCCGGTCCGTTAAAATCTTTGTAGCGGTCGAGGATGTTTGCTTCTTCCGTGTTGTATGATTCGTCGAGATAATGACGGAAATTGTCGCTTGAAGGGTCGTTTGAAATTTTGGTAAATGCTGCCGAATTTAGCCATGAAAGATTGGATAAAAATGAATATTTACTTTCAAAAAATTCTTTTTCGTCATCGTTAATAAGTCCGTCAAATCCTATATCCTGATAAGGGCGAGCTTGTATGTTATTGTCGAAAGTATAAACCAGCGATTGAATTTTAGGCACGCGTCCCCAGGCTGTTTCTACAACATTTTCAGGGTCGAACGGATATGGTTGTCCATGTTCAAAACTTTTCATTCCATCGCGGAGTATGTCTTCTGATATATTTCCCAAATTGATGTACAGGTCGCCGCCCGATGAATTTTGGTTATAGACAAACGGATCCATCAGCCAAAATTCTATATGGTCGTAATTTGCTGTTTCAAAATCGGTAACTGTAAGAGAGCGCATTATTCCGCCCCAGCGTTTTTCGGGATTTGTAAATTTGCCATCAGCGGTAAGATTTGCTACATCGTAATTGTATGGTCCGCGCTCGTCGGGGTAAAATGCCATACTCAAAGTTGATATATATTCCGATGTTCCTGTTGTTATTTCTTTGTCGGGATAAACTTCGGTAACAGGAATTTCGCGCACAAAGTGATTTTCGCGAAATTCGGGATTGTTTCTTATGTATGCCGGCGTGTAACTTGTGTTTCGAGTAAGGTCGGTTGATATTGAATACCATGCAAATTTAGATCTGTTTTTACCGTAATTTATATCGCCGCTTAATTCGCCTTCGGGGAAAATATCGGGTTGTTTCTGTGGCGTACTTGCAAGCGACCATGCATTAAACGAACGTAAATCGAGCGTTGCGCGCGATGCTTCAAAATCGTCGATATACGAATTTTTGCTTGATTGTCCTGCAAGCAGTTTTGCAAATTCGGCATCCACCGTCAAATATGATGATTCTCTTGTATTTAATAAAGGAATATTATCAACTAGTTTGGTTAAAAACGGCGCTTCTCTCCTGTACGACAGGTTAAAGCCTATCATTGCGTTTGATATTGGATCTTCTCCATACGAAACTTTACGAACCATTGGTCGTTCGTACAATCCGAGATATGTTGCTCCTATATTGAAATCTTTGTCTATTTCGTAATTCAGATGCATTCCGTACATTGTTTTTTGCTGCAAACTGAACAGGCTGTTGTCTTCGAGCGAAACTTTCAATGTCATTCCCGATTGCAGATATGCCGAATTAATAATATTGACTGTACCCATTGTATAATTTACAACATAATCGACATTTTCTACAAGTTTAACTCCGTTCACCGTTACTGTTACCGAGCCTTCGGGAATGTTGGATGCGCTGAGCATTATTTCGGACGAGCCTTCGGATTTGAACGAGCCTTTTATGCTGAATTTATTTTTTTCGGCAAGTTCGCGCGCTTTTACCAGCGTTGAATCATATAATTCCTGAAATACGTATTTTGATGCTATTGCATTGTTGTTTATTTTTTCTTTAAGGTAATTTCCAAACGGTTCAAGTACAGGAAACATAATACGTCCGCGTGATGACAGAACCGTTATATTTTCTACAAAATCGAACATGCCGTCTGGATATGCTTCTTGTGAAGAGTTTATATTATCAAGATT
Organism: Prevotellaceae bacterium; assembly: GCA_031277925.1. Classification (GTDB taxonomy): domain Bacteria; phylum Bacteroidota; class Bacteroidia; order Bacteroidales; family UBA932; genus JAIRKV01. The sequence goes on from JAITLJ010000110.1 coordinate 9,640, forward strand.
CAAAACTCTGATAAGCTGCGTGTTTTTTATTGCTCCTTCGGGCAGAAAGGTCAGGTCGGTTCCTGCATCATCGTTTTGATAGTAAACGTCAAGATAAAATTCATCTTTTGAAAACGATATTGATGATACGGTATAAATATTTTTCATCATCAGTTTCCATGTAGGTAAAGCAGGAGTAAGGTTTGTGCCTTTCAGCAGTTTAGCTACCAGCACTTTCGGAGATATTATTCCGCTGGTCGAAAGTTCGCCTACTGCATATTGAACTCCGTTTGCCGTGTATTCGTATGCTACGGCAAGCACTTCATCGTTATTAAGAGCGCTGTTGAGCGATATATAGCCAAGTTGTCCGTTTAATACGTAATCTGTTCCTTCTATCAGTTTGCGGGCATTTTCAAGTTTTTCATAATCGTTTCCGCTAACCATCATGTTTGCATTAAGATATGTAGTAACGTCCGAAACCGAGCGAAATGAGGCTGTATCCAGAATTTCGAGCAGCCGGTTTGCATTGTTATCAGGAAATGCAGGCGGATTTGGTTTTTGAAACCGTGATGCCTGATACATTACTTTTGGTTCGCCAAGGTCGATAAATCCGGCGATGCTTCGCGAATTGTCGAAATTACTTGTTTTGTTTGTAACCCAGACTTCGATTCGCGTAATGTTTATACCCGACTGAATGTATGGAATGTTTCTCAGCGAGCGGTCGTAGTTGTCGCGAAATGTTTGCGAAAGAAAAAAATGTCTGTTTGCATCGTATTCATCGGCGCGTATTTCAAAATCGTTGATTTGCGCTCCTCCTTTTATTTCTACTGTTTTTGATTCGCTTTCCTGTTTCGACAAAACTCCCGAAAAGGTTAATTTTCCGAATTTCAAATCGGCTCTGATGCCAAACAGATTTTGCGCTCCCGAAATCAATGTTCCTGTAAGTGGAAACGAAACATTACCTACTTCCAATTTTTGAATAATATCATCTTCTCCTCCTTCGTATCCTACTTTCAGCTTTGTTTCAAAATCGAATGTGGCTTCGGTATTGTAATTAAATTCTGCTTTCACTCTTTCGCCAATGTTTCCTGATACGTTGAACTGAATTTTTGTGTCAAAATCAAAACTTGTTGACGAACGGTAGTTTGCGGCAACCATAGGATTGGTTGTTTTGGTATTGTTGATTGTAAAAATAATTTCTGCCGATCCCTGTACGGCTATTGTAATTTCGTTTCCTCCGAAAATCGAACCGAAAATATCATTGTCGATTCTCATAGAGCCGCCCAGTATGTTCATACCTGAACTGCTTTGCGAAGTTGACGTCGATGTATGTCTTTGTTCTATCCATGAGTTACGAACTGAATTTTGAATTTGATATTTTTCAAATTCATCTTTATCCATTACTTTGAAAGGATGTGCTTTTTGGCTGCCTTCCATTTGATAAAATATATATTTATCGCTAACCGGATCATATTCTATTATCACATTTTCTTTAACATCAATCCAACTCTGGTTATTTTTCGAACCTGAAGATTGAGCCGACATGTATGTGATAATCATACATATCAAAAATATTATTGCGAATATTCTTTTTGTTAACAATTCAAATTTTTTATATTTTGTATTTATTGTCATAGTCAGAGTATTTTCAATTAATTAAAGTTGCTTTAATGCTTGTTTTATAATAGATTCAACTTTCAAGTCGGGATTTTCCAAAAGTATTGCATCTATACATTTTTCAACGGCATTTTTTGTAAATCCGAGCGTGATCATTGCCGATACGGCTTCATTGCGGATTTGATTATTTCCTGATATAAAAATATTGCCGGCTGGCGTTTTTGATATTTTATCTTTTAAATCGACAATAATGCGCTGCGCTGTTTTCAAACCTATTCCTTTCACGCTTTTGAGTTTTGTTATATCATCTTTTTCTATTGCCATGCGTATTTCGTACGATGTTATGGACGACAGCATCATTCGTGCAGTATTTGCTCCTATTCCGTTTACCGAAAGCAAAAGACGAAAAACATTGCGTTCGTCTTCATCGAAAAAACCGAAGAGAGCATGAGCATCTTCGCGAACAATATAATGCAACAGCAAGCGCGCTTCGTGACGTTGATATATTTGACTGTAAGTTTGCAACGATATGTTAATAAAATAACCTATTCCGCCTGTTTCTATAATAGCATAAGCGGGTGTTAATTCCGTTATGTTTCCTTTAATATATTCGTACATAGAATTAATTTCGACTTTTATAATCTGCAAAATTATAATTATTTTCAACAACTTGTATTTTTTATTATTATTAGAGTTGTTTTTTTGTTAAATTTAACGTCCGGCAAACATTTAATCGGTGTTTTGGTATGAAAATATATTATTTGTCTGATAAAAACGTCCTGAAAAATGTATAATTTGAGCGATGTTTTATTACCTGCTGATTTTATGATAATTTCTTATTTTGCAGTGAACGATCGACTGTAAACGACAATTAAAAAGATATTGCTGATATTAACCGTATTCCGATATTGTTTTCGTAATTTGTTTTATAAGTTCTTATTCCCAACGTTATCGGATAAGGCATTCTAAACCAGTGTGTATCAAATAAAAAATCTGTTCCGAATGAATAAACGCTGTTATTTGTGCCGTTTAGGTTTTTTGTTTGCGCAAAATCGTAAAACAGATTTGCACGTATGCGGGTAATATATGTTAATGCGCCGAAATTGACATCGGGATAAACAACAGGAAATGTGTAATCTGCCGAAAACATGTTGAGTTTTCTGCTTATCATGTTTTTTGTTTCTCGCGGAAAATCATAAATCGAAGAATAAATATATCGATTAACATTTTGTTTTTGATAAAGTGCAGATAATTGCAATCCATGAGACAGAAGCAATCCCGGAATGTATGCGGTGAGTTTTCCGCCGTAAATATTTCCGAAATTTTCTGTGTCGAAGGGTGAATTTTTAAATTGAAAGTTAAATATTAAACCCCATTTTGGAAAAATATCTGTTGTTGACAGTCGTTTGTAAATATATGCATTTACGCCATATTCGGCAAGGTTGGCTTTTCGCATCGACGAATGGTTTGGCGCAAAATATTTTGTGTTGTTTACTGAAAATTGGATGCTTGGAATAATTCCACGTGCATATCTTGAGTTTGAAAAAACAAACGGAATATAAGTTGTAACTTCAATATTAAATCCTGTTTCGTTTCCTTTGCTTATATTTCCTTCATTTATCAAAAAATTTTTACCGCCGCCGTAATGTCCTTCAATACTGACAACAGGAAACCAGCCCGTATATGTGAATCCTGCGTGTATTGCCGAATAATTGTTGCGATACGAATATGCTAATTGCGCTGTTGCATTGCCAAGCAAATTTTGGGAAACAGCTGTTGCGCCCAAACTTAGTTTGTCATCGGCATCGTTATTGTTATAAAACGAAGTAACAATTTCTTCAGGATTCATTCCTGCATAAAACGGCAACCAGTTACGCACGCGGAATAAATTTGATGTTTTTCTGTATGTTTTTGAATCGTATGTTTCCTGATTTTTCAAATCGATGGTATCAATTACAAAATTTTCCTGTGCGGCAGCGGTTTCAGCAAGTTCAAATTTATATGGTTGTGTCCAGTCAACATGCCTGTTTTCGTCAAATGCGATTTTCTTTGTTGCAAGTTTTAGTCCGTTATCGTAATATTCTGAATATATCAAATCATTGTTTTTGTTGCAGTTGGCAGCAACAGATCCAAATTTGGAATTTGTTAAACGATGTATTTTTTTGGTATCGGCAAATATCAAATATAAATTATCGACGCCGTCGAATCCTGAATTAAAAATAATATTTTCGCCCAAAAAACTGATATTGGCAATACTTGCAAACGAATGTTCAATCAAAATTTTCCATTTATTGTCTGCAATATCAAATATTTGCAGCGATATTCCATTGTCCGAAAGCAAACTTGCCGCAATAGTATTGCCATGTTCGTTTATTGCCAAACTGACAACTGTTGCATTTTTCGGCGTTTGGATTTCGTATATTTCGCTAAAATTGGTTTTGTGCAATATGCAAATAAAATTTTTGTCATTTTTTGTATATTTGGCGGCGGCAAATATTTCGGCGTTATTGCTAAAGGCAAGAGTGCGGTAACGGGTTCGAGCCAAAGCGGTTTTAATTTGTTTTGAATTTAAATCGTAAAATTTTATTGTATTGCTGCTTTTTGCCGTCCAGCGAATATCGCGTATGTTTTCAATCCAGTAAATTTTGTTGTTGCTAAAATAAATTTTATCATAATAATATCCCAGGTCGGCAAGATGTTTTTCATTAGCATTTTTGTCAACAACAACAAGCGCTGGAATATCTTTTAAAGTGTGTTTTACAGCAATAATATTTTCGTCGTTTATAAAATAAGGATAAAGATATTTTGTATAGTTTTGTTCATCTTGGCTAATATAATTTACATTTTCGTCGGGTTTGCGGTTTTCTGCTTCCCATGATGTTTTAAGATATTCAAACGATTCTGTTTGAAGTTGTTTCAGCGAAACATTTGTGATTTTTTTGAATCCGCGACCAAAAAACGGAACAGATTCGCTTTGTGTGCGTTCAAGCGTTTTTTGCCAGACGTCCATGCCGAAACGCCTGCGCGCATAAGCCGTTTGTACATAGCCGTAAGCATAGGCATTGGGAATAAAATTTTTATATGAACCTTGCAACCATTTATCGTACGAAAAGTTTTTATTCGACAATAAATATGCGCGGTATTCTGCAAGAAAAAACGTCATTCGTCCGCGTCCTGATTTTGACATCGCCGTTTCGGAAAGCGTTGCATCTCCTTCAAAAAACCAGTCAGGAACAATTCCAGCCCATGCAACCGAAGCATAATCGCCAAACAAATAACTTGCAAATTTCAAAATGCCTTTTGTATTGTATTTACTGATTTGTATGTAATGTCTGAATTCGTGCAAGGCAAGGCTTTTTTCCCAGGGCGTAATATACAAATCGATTATCGGCGCTGTCATAAAATCCATTTGGCGCGGCGCAAAACTTACCCATGCGTTTGAATTTAAATCGTTATTATGCAAAACCAAAGGTATTGTTCCTTTATAATAATTGTTGAGCGAACGGGGAACATGATTATAAGCCTTTTCCAAAATATTTGCATAGCGTTGGGCTGTCGAATCAATTCCATTCGGATAAATAATTTTGAAATGAGGCGTTTTTATTTGGTTCCATTTTACGGCAGTCGGTTCGTCGTAGTTTTGAGCCAATACGGACATTGTTGCAATTAAAAAATATACAAAACCGATAAATAATTTCTGTTTAAAACTTTTCTTTATATTTATGTAAAGTGTCATGGTTTTATGATTATTTTACGGCTTTCAGACTCAAATCCAGACTTTTAATTTGATGCGTAATAGCGCCTGTCGAAACAAAATCAACGCCACATTCGGCATAGTCGCGCAGATTGGCTATTGTTATTCCGCCCGATGATTCCGTTTTGTATTTTCCTGAAATTAATTTCACGGCTTGGCGCGTTGTTTCGATATCAAAATTATCAAGCATTATTATATCTATTCCGCCGATTTGCATTATTTTTTTTATATCATCAATATTGCGGGCTTCTATTTCGATTTTCAGCGAGCGATTTGTTGCTTTCAGATAATTTTGCGCTTTTACGATTGCATTTTCAATTCCTCCTGCAAAATCAATATGATTGTCTTTCAACATTATCATATCAAACAAACCCATTCTGTGATTTTCGCCGCCACCGATTTTTACAGCCATTTTATCAAGTATTCTCATGCCCGGCGTAGTTTTGCGCGTATCAAGTATTTTTGTTTTCAAGCCTTTGAGCCGATTTACGTAAATTGCTGTTTGTGTAGCAATTCCGCTCATGTGTTGCATTACGTTAAGAACTAACCGTTCCGATTGTAAAAGCGACCGTATTTTTCCTTCGACAAAAAAAGCAATATCGCCGAATTTTATTTTATCGCCATCGTGCAACAGTTGCTCAACGATTTTTATATCGTTGTCGATACGGTTAAAAATTTGTTTTGCTATTTCAATTCCTGCTATTATTCCGTCCTGTTTTACAAGCAGTTTCATTTTACCGCATGCATCAAACGGAATGGTTGACAGCGACGAATGATCGCCATCGCCGATGTCTTCTTTTATTACTGACGAAATTAAATCGTCAATCAATTCCTGATCGTTCATTTTATAAAATTCGATTAAAAAGTTTAATGAAATCGCCGGAAAAAGTTTCCCGTTCGTAATTTCTATTCTATGCAGTTCGATTAACAATTCCCGCAGAAACAAATAAATCCGCTCTGCATTTTAATTCTATAAAGTTCGATTAAAATTTCATTATAATTTGAAACAGGATGATTAGAAACAATTTCAACTCTGTTTTATTTTGCTACTTGTACAAATATAGATGAAGTTTCGACATTATGCGCAAACGGATAATGACTGTTTTCAATATATAAATGCAACTTTTCACTTTGCAAATTTAAGAATAAAATTTATTCGGGTGAATAAAATTTAATTTTTACCTTTGCAAATTCTTGTTTTTACATGAATACATCGCAATATTATGAATTTGATAAGCAATAAAAATATATTCAATATAGCATATCCTGTTTGTTTAACACTGATTGCTCAAAATATTATAAATGTTACCGACACTGCTTTCCTCGGACATCTAAACGAAACGGCGCTTGGCGCTTCGGCTATTGCCGGAATGTTTTACATAGCGGTATATATTGTCGGTTTCGGTTTCAGTCAGGGAGCGCAAATATTGACAGGAAGACGCAACGGCGAAAAAGATTATGCAAAAATAGGCTTGATATTCAACAACGGTTTATTTTTTAATTTTGTACTGAGTATAATAATATTTACATTTTCATACTTTTATATTTCTCAAATCACACGTTTTCTGGTAACGTCCGATGATATTTATAATGCCGTTCTCGAATATCTTGACTGGCGCATATACGGATTTTTCTTTGCCTTTCTCAATATAATGTTTCGCAGTCTGTATGTAGGAATAACCAAAACGCGCGTGCTTACGGCTTCGGCTCTTATTACATCCGTTACCAACGTTTTTTTTGATTATGCAATGATTTTCGGAAACTGCGGCTTCCCCGAACTTGGCATTGCCGGCGCTGCCATTGCTTCCGTTATTGCCGAAGGCGTTACGTTTCTGTTTTTGCTGATATATACTTTGCTGAAAATGGATACCAAACGTTATATGCTTTTTTATTTTTCAAAAATAGACTGGAAAATCATTAAGCAAATGCTAAACCTGTCGATTTTCATAATGTTCCAATTTTTTATTTCAACATCAACATGGTTTTTGTTTTTCATATTTATCGAACGTATGGGCGAGCGACCGCTTGCAATAACCAATATCGGGCGAAGTTTATACATGCTGCTTATGATTCCCGGCATAGCGCTGTCAACAACCATAAGCACAATAGTCAGTAATCTTATCGGCGAAGGACGTAAAAACGAAGTGCTGCCATTTATCAACAGAATGATAAAAATAACATTAATTGCCGTTGCGCCGTTTATGATATTTACATTTATCATGCCCGAACTTATAATTCAAATTTATACCGATGACATCGATTTGATAAAAGCAAGCGTGCCTGTCATAAAAGTTGTATCAATAGCAATGACATTTTGCGCTGTCGGTAATGTGATTTTTAATTCGGTTTCGGGAACAGGCAACACTCGCACAGCATTTCTGATTGAATTTGTAACAATGTTTTTTTACATATCCTATATTTATTATACAGCAATCTTGCATCCATGTACAACGGCTGTTGTATGGCTGTCGGAATTTGTATATTGGATATTGATTGGCATATCAGGATATTACTATCTCAAAAAAGGTAACTGGCAAAAGAAAGAAATATGATTGCCGATAATCAGGCGCTAATATCCAATCTATTATATCAAAGCAAAAATAATCGAAATAAACAACTGCCTGATAAAAAGTAAAATTTTCAGATAAAAATTTGATAATCGTGCTTTTATACCAAAACGGTATCAAAACAGACTAAAATATAATGGTATTTTGCTGATATTCAATTTATATAAATGGCGGGTTGATGACGAGTTGATATAAGGAGCGACTGTTTACTCAAAATATATTTTTGTAATAGAGTTAAAATTACAAAGATTTTTTGCATAATTGTATTTTTTATTACTTTTGCAAAAAATTAAATAAGGGGGTGCCTTAATATTACGGGCTGAGATTATACCCATTTTACCTGATTCGGATAATGCCGACGTAGGGAATGATAGAAAAGAATCCCCTTTTCTGTATTAATCAAAAAAAATAGAAAAGATGAAAAAGATTGTTATTACAATTTTAGTGTTTTGCTCTGCAATTTCAGGAGCATTATCACAGGAAAACGACACGCTGCGGGTTTTTGAACTTGATGAAATTCAAGTACTTGCAACACGTGCCGAAAATAAGACTCCAGTTACGCATTCTATTGTAACGAAAGGTCAGATTGAAAGTTCAAACTACGGACAGGATGTTCCGTTCCTGCTTATGCTTGTACCGTCAACGGTTGCGACTTCGGATGCAGGCGCAGGCATTGGCTACACGGGCGTTCGCATTCGCGGTATCGACCCTACCCGCATAAATGTTACGGCTAACAGTATTCCGCTGAACGATGCCGAAAGTCATTCGCTGTATTGGGTTAATATTCCCGATTTTGTTTCATCGCTTGCCGATATTCAGGTTCAGCGCGGCGCAGGTTCATCTACAAATGGAGCTGGCGCATTCGGTGCAAGCATAAATATGCGAACAGAGTCGCTGAATTACGAACCTTATGGAAATGTTTCACTGTCGGCAGGTTCGTATAATACTCACCGCGAAATTGTGAAACTGGGAACAGGACTTCTTAAAAATCACTTCTCATTCAGCGCCCGACTGTCGAATATCAACTCAGACGGATACATCGACAGGGCTTCGTCAAAATTGCGGTCGTATTTTGCACAGGGCGCCTATTATGGTGGCAATACTGTCGTTAAGTTTATAACTTTCGGAGGCAAGGAAGAAACATATCACGCTTGGGATGGTATTGATGCCGAACAAATGAAAAAAAACCGCAGATATAATCCCTGTGGCGAAATACAGGATGAAAACGGAAATGTAGAAGGTTTTTATGAAAATCAAATCGACAATTATCTTCAACACAATTACCAACTGCTGTACAATCAGCGATTAAACGATAAATGGAACTTTAACGTAACGATGCATTATACGCGCGGCGATGGATATTACGAAGAATATAAAAACGGCAGAACGCTTGTCGAATATGGATTACAACCATTCGTTGTGGATGGAGAAACAATAAGGAAATCAAATCTTATTCGTAAAAAACAAATGTACAATGATTTTTATGGCAGCGTTTTTTCGCTGAATTATAAAATGGAAAAATTTTCGGCATCGCTTGGCGGCGGGATAAACAAATATACAGGCGACCACTGGGGAAATGTGATTTGGGTGAAAAATTATGTAGGAAATCTTGATGCAAACCATGAATATTACAGAAATTCTACCGATAAAACGGATGCCAATATTTTTATAAAAACAAATTACGAAATATACAAAAACCTTAATCTTTATGCCGACCTGCAATATCGCCGCATAACTCATGTAATACACGGCGAAAACGATAACTGGGACTGGATAAACGAAAACATGCAAGGCTTGAATGTAGATAATATTTATAACTTTTTTAATCCTAAATTTGGTTTTCACTATCAAATAAACGAAAAAAACGATGCTTACATTTCACTTGCCGTCGCCAATAAAGAACCAACAAGAAATAATTTTACCGATGCAAAATTTAATGCTGTACCAAAATCCGAACGGCTTTACGATTACGAATCAGGTTATAATTTTCGTGGCAGCAGAATTAATTTCGGAGTAACATTATATTATATGAATTACAAAAATCAGCTTGTGCTTACAGGCGAAACAAACGATATAGGCGAAGCGCTTACAGATAATGTTTCCAAAAGTTATCGTTTGGGAATAGAACTTATGCTTGGAATAAAATTTACGGATTGGCTTTATTGGAATGTAAACACAACTTTCAGCAAAAATAAAATTAAGGATTATACCGAATATCTCGACGATTATGACGAAAACTGGAATGCTCTTTATTCCCAAACGCCAAATTACATGTCGTCAACCGATATTGCATATTCGCCTGCGGTTATTGCCAATTCCCTTGTGTCGTTCAAGTTAAAAAAATTGAATATCGCATTGCAATCTGTTTATGCAGGCAAGCAATATGTTACCAATTCACAACAGGACGATTTGAAACTCGATGCATATTTTATCAATAACATCAGGGCGGATTATACTTTGCAAACAAAATCGCTTGGCAAATTTACCCTAGGTATTGCTGTTAATAATATTTTCAACAAAAAATACAGCAGCAACGGCTGGGGAAGCAGCGTATATATCAAGGATGCAAACGGAAATGTCTTATATCGCTCAAATTATATGGGATATTATCCGCAGGCTACATGTAATTTTATGGTAAATCTGTCGATGCTGTTTTAATCGAATATAACAATGGAGATTAAAACCATACTTCAAATAACAGGCGTAATATTGGGTTTGCTGTATCTGTATTTCGAATACAAAGCAAGCATTTACTTGTGGATTACAGGAATGATTATGCCTCTGGTTCATGGATTTCTTTATTTCAAGCAAGGTTTGTATGCCGATATGGGAATGAATATTTACTATGTTCTTGCCGGCATTTACGGATGGATTGTATGGAACAACAACAAGCCCGCAAGCAAAAAAACGTATAACATAAGCAGAACGCCATTGCGCAAATGGCTGCATCTTGCCTGTATATTTGTACTTATTGATGTTTTCATAACTTATATTTTGATAGAATACACCGACAGTAAAGTACCTTATGCCGATGCATTTACAACTTCGCTTAGCGTTGTTGCAATGTGGATGCTTTCGCGCAAATATGTGGAACAATGGCTTGTATGGCTTGTGGTTGATGCAGTTACATGCTGTTTGTACATCTACAAGGAAATTCCAATCACAGCATCTCTTTACATTTTATATTCGTGTTTGGCGATTGCTGGTTATTTGCGCTGGCTGAAAATGATGAAGGAAGAAGTAAGCAGGTAGCGGTTTTTATACCAAAACGCCATCAAACTGCAATTTATACAGATTGAATATCAGTAAATTATCTTTACAGTTCAGGGTATTTTGCTGCCATTTTGGTATAAGCATTGTCTTTTTTTATTCGTAATGAGCAACTAAATAGTCGCTCCTTAAAAAGGGTTGAAACGGTTCATTATTAATAAATTATAGACATAAAATATCGAATAAAAATACCGAGTTTTATACAGATGAAACCTTTGCAAGGCAAAGGTGTTGATAATATGTTAATATTTAGGTGATTATAATTTGTTTATGTGGAATATTTCATGTATCTTTGCATCATGTTTAATAAAAAAAGACAACAAATGGGTTTTAGTGA
>JAITLJ010000124.1 GCA_031277925.1 Prevotellaceae bacterium
ACTGCTGCAATAATTTGAACTACAATTATTAAATTCTTGAAATTTATTATTTCATTTAATTTTATTTTAATATACATATAACTTTGTAAGAATAATAATTTTGTAATTTAATTATTTTAAATTTTTTAGTTAATAATTAACGATTTTATTAACCCTTTGATCCTTCTTTCTTTTTTATCTCATCTTTTATCCAGCTTTTCCCATTAATAAAAGTTGCAATAATAATTATAACGCTTGCTATCGAAGAATAAATAACAACTTCCATATTATTTTGTACAAATCCAAGCCAAATAAAACCCAAAAGACACGAAAAAATTGGAAATCCACCCATGAAAGCAAATCTTTTGTTGTTCCAAGATCTTTTTTTGGATTCTCTTCCAAGATTCAAATCAAAAATAAAAAAAACAACACTGCAATAAGCCAAAAAATACGATAAATTTTTATTAAATCTAAAGTTTGAAAGCGAAGCTCCAACACAAAAAACCGCAAAGATTGTAATGATTTTTCTAATTTTTTCGAACCCTGTATTATTTAAAAATTGAATTTTCAAATGTCAACACTCACCATTTCAATTTATTCTGTGTTTTATGCTACAACACCAACACCAAGCCCTAAAAATGCCCAAAAACCTATCAATTCAATTATTGCTGCGGTAACTTCTGCAACAAAATATTGGAATCGTACATTGAAAATTGAATATGTGTTTATTCTGAATTCGGATTTTTCTTGCATTTTAGTGGGCTGAGTAACCATATAGGCACTAAAAAAATCGAGATTTGAAGCGAAAAAATCAACGATTACATATTAAAAAATTTAAATTGTTTAGATCCCAAAAAATTTGGGGTCTTTTTTTATGCAAAAAAATTTTCGCTTTTCAAATCACGTAAAAGGGGGAGTTAAAAATGTTTAAAAACTACACTGCGGAAATTTTAAAAACCGAAAATCAATTTGTTGAATCAGGATTTGTCGTTATTCCAAAAAACGTAGTAACTGACGAAGAAATTCACCCAAAATCCAAAGCAATTTACATGATTTTAGCAACATATCGCTTAAAAAACAACATCTGCCTGCAAAACATTGAAAATATTGCGGCAGTACTTAATTTGTCAAAAAACACCGTTATAAAATATTTAAAAGAACTCGAATCCAACAACTTTATTTCCGTGCAAAAGTTAAGAATTAAAAAAATAACCACAATTACGAATAAAAATATTTATACATTGAGCAATTTTGACAAAAAAATCAATGACGGTTTCGGAATTTTTCCGCGTGCTGTATTGAAAAATAATAAACTCAGCGCCGACGCGAAGGCACTTTACGGATTTCTGTCTGTAACAGCCGGAAACGACGGCTATTGTTATCCAAACATGACAAAAATTTGCAAAAAATTAAATGCAAATCACGAAATTGTGAGAAAAACTTTAAAAGAATTAATTTCAAATAATCTCGTAAAAGTGAAGAAAAATCGCGTAAAAGGACAATTCGCGAACAACGTTTACATCCTAACGAGTTTTGAAAAAATTGTCAAACATAAAACTCTTCCGACCGCTAACAAAAAAAATTATGAGTTTAAGCCTCGTAAAATTATTTCCATCAAAAAAAGTGCTAATTTTTGCGATGTAGCTCGAGTTTTTCAACCCACCGTGCACGGTATTTTGAACCGTAATAATAACAGTATTAATTATTTATATTTAGCAAGCAATAAACTTAAAGTTAATACTAAGCTTAATAATAACTATAAAAATCATATTATATGCAAAAATCAGCTTGATTGCACAAAAAACAACAAAAATATAAATAATTTTATATTTAATCACGAAAATACGAATAAAACCATTAATTACACGCTCATGTCCGAGAAAAACAAGCATATTTCAACAAAAAACATTGATGAAACTATAAAATACCAGCAATTTACTGAAAAAATTGAAAAAATATCCGGAAAAGACGCATTAATTACGCAAAAACTTAAGGAATCCATGCACAGTTTGCAAGAAAAACTTGAAAAACGCTGGGCAAAAGAGGAATTTGACAAAAAATTAGAAATATCCGAACAAAAAGCTGACAATGACCATAAACATGAGAAAAATTCAGATATTGTCCGGAAAGTTGAGGAAAAATTTAAATCTAAAAACGGTAACAACTTATCAAAATGCAGCAAACACGAGGAAAAGACGACTATTAATTCGGATTGGGAGGAAGAATTTGAAAATTTTTGCAAAAAAAATTATCCAGACAAATACTGCGATAAATCCAAGAAAATCATTGAACATGACCGCAAACTTGAAGAAAAAATAGACGCCAATCAAGACTGGGAAAAAGAATTTAAACACGAAAATGGCGGTAATTTAACGCAGTTTGGTATTTTCTATCCTGGCGAATATTGCGACTATGACAATGATTTCAACGATTCTTGCGATAAATTTTTCGAGAATAGCGGCCAAAAATCAGTCTCCACGAAAATTAATCGCTGGGAACAAGATGCAAATAATCCAAATTTTGCAAATCATAAGATTTTTGGTAATCACAACAAAATTTCACCATCACGCGAGTTTAAATTGCTGAGAAAAGCCGGAGAAAACACTTACGGCAGGCACAAAAATGTATTTTTAACCACAGCTTAGTACGAGCTTTTCAAAAAAGAAAACCCTGCAAATTACGCGCAACTCATCAATTTGCTGTCATATAGAATTCACAGAGGATACGCCGTAAACTCGCATTTTAACTCGTTAAATACTTGGGTTAAAAAAGCTTTTAATGAAAACTCTGAAAAATTCAGAATTAAAAAATATTACGAAAACCGCAGCAAAAAATCCGGCATTGCCAGAAAAAATTCATACTCCAATTACGACGATTTTATGTAATTTCAATAATTTTAATTTTCAAACTCTTGAAAATAATTTCGTTAAAATATATAATAATTTATGCAAATCGTTATAAATATTGTGTGAAATAAAATTATTTTTTGGGAGATGATGTTTATGGAAAATGTTGCACAAGAAAAAGTCAAAAAGAACAACAAATTGGGAGTTGCCGCGTTAATTGTCGCAATTGTCGCACTTGCGGGCAGTTGGGTACCTTTGATGAATATATTTTCGATTATATCGGCGATTGTTGGAATTATTTTGGGAATTTGGTCTTTTGCAAATGTTTTAACAAAAAAATCCGGCGGAATGGCATTGCCGATATTGGCAGCCGTAATTAGCGTTGGTTCGATTGTGATGGCGTATTCAATGAATAATCATGTTTTTGGTTCCGGCGATTCTTCCAAAACTTCAAATTCTGACAGCGACACGTCTTCGAATGCAAAGGTTGACGAAGCCAAAAACCCTGAAATTGCCGATACAAAAGGCACGCTTGGACAATATGACGTGGAAATTTTGTCCGCGCGCATGGCCCAAAAAAACAAATATAACGACGAAGACATAGTTATAATTACATATAAATTTACAAATAATAGCGATAAAGACGCAAGTTTTGGCCTCAGTTTGAAGAGCCAAATATTTCAAAATGGGCAAGAGTTGGATACGGCGTTTTTAACGACTATTTCAGAGCCTGATTTAAAACAGACCAGCTCGAACGATGTCAAAACCGGCTTCAGTATCGAGGTTGACAAATGCTACAAATTGAAAGATAAATCCCCTGTAACTGTGGAAGTGGAGCCATACTTTGATTTTACAGATAGTTCAAAAGTTACACGTACATTTGATTTGAGTTAAAATAAATTTTAAAAATCTATAAAAAAACAAAAAAGATTTTAAATAATTAACGATTTGCATAAAACGGCTGCGTCAAAAACAATTTTTTGAACGGTCGTTTTTTATTTTGAATTATTTCACACAAAAACAAATTAATATGTTTTAATCACATTAAAAATGCGAATCTTCACAAAAATTGTCATCGCCGCAAAACGAAAAATATTTTGTGGATTCAAAAAAATTGGAGATGATTGAAAATGTCTTGAAAATGCTGATAATGCCAAGAGGATTGAAATCGGGCGAAACAATTTATAAATGTTCATGCGGTTATCAATGGTTGTTTTACACGTCGATTTTGTGCGTTGTATATCGGAATAATCCAGAGCGGAGAAGATACGAAACGGCAATTTTGGAAATTGGAAGAAAAAATTTCAAGACCTTCACGATTGCGACAATTTTCATACTTTTGTTTCTGCTTGAACCGAAGTTTTCAAAGTTTTACTCGGTTGCACCGGACGGTTCGCTTTCACGCGAGGTGAAAACAGCAATCGAAGAAATTTTGAAAAGCAGCCCGCTGATTTATTTAAAAAATGGAGCGCCAAGATTTAAGGTCTTGCGGGATTACATCCAGTTTGACCTCAATGAAAACCGATATATTCCGCTAAATTACAGCAATTCACGCATGGACGGCAAGATGCCGAATGTTTTTTTAGCGGACGAAGTCGGAGCGTTGCCGAATAATTATGCGTTAGAAGCGATGCGCTCGGGGCAATTGAACATTTTAAACAAGCTTGGGTGCATAATTTCGACAAAATATCCAACGACAAGCAACCCGTTTAAGGAGGAAGTTGCGTATGCAAAGCAAGTTTTGGACGGCGTTCAGACTGATGAAGCGGTGTTTGCGTTGTTGTATGAACCTGACCGCCTGGACGGCGGAGGCACGTCGCGAAAAAGCAATTTACAAAACTCAAGTGAATCGTCCGCGATTTTTAGTTGGATGGTCGACGATTTAATTTTAAAACATGCGAACCCGGTAGCACTTGAAATTCCGGAAATATGGGAAGATTTGCTCAAAAAGAGAGCACGGGCAATTTCGCTTGAATCGGCACGTGAAAACTTTTTAACAAAGCACTGCAACATCGTTTACACCGGCGGCGGTACGGAGAATTTTGTTGATATGAAGGATTTGCTCAGTTGTAGAGTCGACCGAATCGATTGGAAAGGGCGCGAAGTTTATATTGGTGTGGATTTATCGATGACGACGGA
>JAITLJ010000144.1 GCA_031277925.1 Prevotellaceae bacterium
ATAAAAATACCGAGTTTTATACAGATACAGGCAGAAATTCGGCAAAATACGAACTTGTTTCTTTATCTTCTTTTGTCTTGATACAAAAGAAGCAAAAAATCAAGGCTTGCGTTGCCTTCGGCGAACTCGTAAACTCGGTTCTCGGCGACCCGCTAAGCGGCTCGATTGCTAACAGAATAATGTCTCTCTGCGTTCGACGGAATTCTGTTTTAACGCAATCTTCGCCGAAGCGGGTACCCCGCCTGCGAAGTCTATGCCGATCTTTATTGCTATTCATCTTTTGTATTGAATTTGGCTGTACTTTTCTAATAATCAACATGCAGAAAATTTATTAGAACGTAGAGCAGGCGGCGTTCCCTCAGGTCACAAGCCTAAATCGGAGTTACCGTATAGCGTCGGCTGCTCTTGACTTTTTAGTTACTTTTGTGTCAAGACAAAAGTAACATAAAGAAATAATTGTCCGAATTTTTTAATGTTTTAGCTTTGTCCTTTTTTTATACTAACCCGCCATCAAACTGTAATTTATACAAATTGAATATCAATAAAATATCTTTACAGTTCAGGGTATTTTGATGCCGTTTTGGTATTATTCGTAAGGAGCAACTATTTCACAATTTATAAGGAATGACTATATAAACTACCGTTTGATGGCGTTTTGGTACAAAACAGCCTTAAAATTCGCAATAGAAACAAAAAGACGTTACAATATGTAACGTCTTGAAATAATAAATTTATTTTTTAGATGGACAAAATCAATTTATTCCTAACTCTTTCTTTACTGCGGATAAAATATTTGTACTTTGCGTTTCATCAACATAATGAACGGCTGTGGATTCAAATACATAAACATATCCGCCGGCTTGGGCTATTTTGTTTATTGCATCGCTTGCTTTTTTCAATACGGGCGTAAACAGTTCGTCCTGTTTTTTTGTAAACAATTCTTCGGCTGATGTGTTCTGTTCCTGAAGGCGTCTTTGTATGTTTACTATTTCCTGCGATTTTACTTCTCTTTTTTCGGTTGTCCATGTGTCGCTGTCTTTTTGAAATTCTGCAAGTTTTCTATTGTATTCAACTTGAATTTCTTCTATGGTTGCAACCAATTCTTTGTTGTAGGCGTTTAATTTTTCTTGTGCTGTTTTAAAATCGGGCATTGATTGAATAAGTTCGGTGCGATTTATGTGTGCAAATTTTTGTTGAGCAAACGTATCGTTTACAAGCATTGCCAATGCAATGACAAATACTGTTTTAAGTAATTTTTTCATACTGTATTTATTTTTAATTTTTATTTGAAAATGCAAAAGTAATAAATTTTATTGTTTATATCCTAATTTTTCAAGAATTTTATCGCTGACGTCATAACGCGAGTTTACATAAATCATTGATGCGTTGTTTGCCAAATCGAAAATTGTGGCATATCCTCCATCATCGGCAAAGTTTTTTATTGCATTAAAAATTCGTTCTTGAATCGGTTTCAGCAATGCTTCGCGTTTTTTTGTCAATTCGCCATCTGGAGCAAAATATTTCTGCTGCAAGGCTTTCACCGCTTTTTCCTTTGAGATGATTTCGTCTTCGCGTTTTTTCTTCATTGCGTCTGTTAGCAATGCTTTTTCGGCTTGATATGTTTTATACATTTCATCTACGTTTCTGTATCCATCTTCAACTTCTTTTTGGTATTGAGCCGAAGCTTTTTCCATTTGCTCCTGCGCCGACTTGTAATTTGGAATTTTTTCCAAAATATATTCTGTATCAACGCATGCATATTTTTGAGCAAATGTCAGTGATGATAACATCATCAATCCTGCTGATATTAAAATAATTTTTTTCATAATCTGTATTTTTTTTATTATATAATTTGTGTTTATACTTATTAATCAATTATCGTGCCAATTGAGAAATGGAATCTTCCACCGCCTGCGCCATCGGCGTTTTTTACCTTGTCTAATCCGTAGCCCCAGTCAATGCCAAGAATACCTACAATAGGCAAATACAGTCGCAAGCCTATACCTACAGAACGTTTAAGCGAGAAAGGATTGAAATCTTGAATCTTGTACCATGAATTTCCTGCTTCAAAAAATGCGAGCGCATAAATACTCGAACTTGGTTCAAGTATTATGGGATAACGGAGTTCAACAGTGAATTTGGAATAAATATTTGCGGTATTTACGCCGTTTTTCTCTGGTGAAAGCGAATTGTTTTCGTATCCGCGCAAACCAACAATTTCCTGTCCATAACGCGTATATCCGCTCATGCCGTCGCCGCCGAGAACATATCCTTCAAATGGCGAATATCCCCATGCTTGGTTATAATATCCTAAAACGCCAAATTTTGTTTTTGTATGCAAAACTAATTTTTTTGCTGATGACAGCGATGTATATGTTGCAAATCTGAACGTCCATTTATGATATTCTATCCATTTGTAACGTTCTGCATCCGATATTTTTGAATAATCCTTATTGCTGCCGAGCAACGAATAGGGTGGCGTGAGCTGTAATCCTATCGAAAATTCCGAACCTTGACGCGGATAAAATTGCTGGTCGATTGATATGCGCGACAGAGTTAATCCGAAACTCAAATTGTTTGAAGCGCCGTCTGAAAATGTAAAATAGCTTGCCCAGTCGTGCAAAGTGTATCGCTGATACGATAAATCGCCGCGCAGCATAAAATTATTGTCGGGCCATTTCAATCGTTTTCCCAGTCCTATTGATATCCCGAGAACGCTCATCCACTGGTCGGAGTCGCCAAACCAGTACGAGGCGTTGGATTCGTGAGCGAAATATGTAGAAAATGAAAATGTATTCGGTTTCTTTTTGCCAAACCATGGGTCCATAAAACTCAAACTGAATGTATTATAATATGTGCCGTTTGATTGTCCGCGAAGCGAAAGCGTTTGTCCTTCGCCAGATGGCACCGGTCGCCATGCGCCTTTTTTGAAAAGGCGCGACATTGCAAAGTTATTGAATGTTACGCCGACAGAACCAACAAACATTCCGCTTCCCCAGCCGCCCGAAAGCTCGAGCTGGTCGTTAGAAACTTCTTCGAGATTATAAGCAATGTCCACTGTTGAATTTGCTCTGTCGGGCACAACGCTTATGCCTTCGGGTTTGTTGAACGCTTCGGGGTTGAAATATCCTGATGTTCCCAAACGGCGTATTGATTCGACAATAGCCGTTTTACTGAAAAGTTCGCCGGGCTTTGTATAAAGTTCGCGCCGTACAACTTCTTCATCTGTTTTGTTGTTTCCGTTGATTGTTATTCTGTTGAAACGCGCCTGATCGTATTCTAATATTCTCATTTCCAAATCTATTGAATCTCCTTCAATATTTATTTCTACAGGGTCGAGATAAAAAAACATATAACCCATGTCATTGTATTGAGTTGATACGGAAAGATCATCTTCAAACAGCATTTTATTTAGCGTTGATTTGTCATATACATCTCCTTTCTTAAATCCGAGGGTTGCGTTCAAGTGTTCTTCGGGCAATACGGAATTTCCTACCCATGTTATATTACGTACAAAATATTGTTTGCCTTCTTCGATCTTTATATCTACGTTTATAAATTTATTGTCGAGAGCATATATTGTGTCCGAAACAATTTTGGCATCGCGATAGCCTTTTTTATTGTAATATGTGATTATGTTATCCAAATCTTCGTCATATTTTTCTTGAATGTATTTTCCTGAGCGAAAAAGGCTTTTGCGTTTCGTTTTTTTCATTGTCTTGCGCAGTTTTCTGTCGGAGATGTCGGAATTTCCGTTAAAATTCAGGTTTTTGATTTTTACTTTAAGGTTTTTGTTTATCACAAAGGTCAGTGTTGCCGCGTTTTTCACTGTTGTATCGGCACGTTGTATTGCAGAAACTTCGGCATTAAGAAATCCTTTATCGGCAAAGTACATTTTTATTAAGCGTTTTGAATTTTCTATCATAAATTCCGAAACTTCCGAGCCTCTGCGAAGTTTAAGTTTTTCGGCAAGGTCGGTTTTATTGCTTTTGCTTATTTTTGTTCCCGAGCTGCCAACAAATTCCCATTTTGCAAGTCGCGGATTTTCTTGAAGATTTATATCCAGCCAGATTTTATCGTCTTCTATTTTTGTATAGCGCAGTTCTACTTTAGAAAAATAGCGGTTCAGCCATAATTTTTTCACCAAAAACGACAAGTCTTCGCTTGGCACGGTAATTGTGTCGCCAACGGCAAATCCTGATATGGAAAGGATTTGATTTGGGTCAAGAAATTGTAATCCCGAAACTTTCAGTTCCTGTATGACGTATTGTTTGGGATTATTGTAACTTGCTTCTATTGTATTTATAGCATCTTGCCCAAGCAAAATATTGCCTGTAAAAAACAGAATAGCGAGTAATTTGAGAGTTAACAGTTTTTTCATTTTATTAATCTGTATTTTGTTCGTATTTTTTAATTTGTTCGCTTGTTTTGCCAAATCTTCGTTCACGTTGCTGATAATCATAAATTGCATCAAACAGATGTTGCTTGCGAAAATCGGGCCACAATGTTTCGGTAAAATAAAATTCGCTGTAAGCAGCCTGCCACAGCAAAAAATTGCTTATACGTTTTTCGCCGCTGGTGCGAATTATCAGTTCGGGATCGGGCATATCTTTTGTATAAAGTTTTGATGAAATCAACGTTTCGCTTATTTCATTCGTTTGCATTTTTTTGTCGATAATCTCTTGTACACAGCATTTTACACATTCAATAAATTCTTCGCGCGAGCCGTAATTAAGCGCAAGCGTTAGCGTCAAACCTGTATTTTCGGCTGTAAATATAGTTGCTTTTTTTAATTTTTCCTGAACTTTGCCGTTCATTTTTGCAATATTGCCTATTGTATTGAGTCGTATTCGGTTTTTATTCAATTCGGGAACTTCCTTTTCTATTGCCGAAACGAGTATATTCATCAATTCGTCAATTTCGTCTTGCGGGCGGTTCCAGTTTTCGGTTGAGAAAGTGAAAAGAGTTAAAAATTTTATTCCTATTTCGTTAGCGCCTTCAACGGTAGAGCGAACAGATGTTAATGCATGACGATGACCGAAAATTCGTTTCAACCCTTGCTGCCGCGCCCAGCGTCCATTGCCATCCATAATTATGGCAACATGTTTGGGAACTTTATTTTTATCAAGTCGATACATTTTTACAATTCTTTATTAAATCCTTTATATTGACGTTTTTTTGTGCTTTTATTTGTTTTGTACGCTGCGCAGGGCATTTTATCAACAAATCGGTAACTCACTGTCAGTAAAATTGTTGAAACCCAATCTTTGTTGAATATGTTAAACGAAGAGTTGAGGTTTCGGTTTATATAATAATCTATTTTGTCGGAATTGGTTTTATGAAATACACATTCTACGCCTATTGTCCATTGGTGTGCAGGCGAAAACTTAAACCCGAATCCCATTGGCAAAATAACGCTCGATGCTGTTTTTGTCGAATCGTATAACATTGGATACATTGCCGTTGCGTTGTTCAAGTAAGGTTGGTTATTGATTTTATTTTTATCGAAATATGTATATCCTGCTCCTATCATTAAAAAAGGAGTAAAAATTTGTTTTCGTTTTGGGTCAACAGACGAATAAGGGAAAAAATTAAATTCGGCAAAAGCATCCATATTGTAAAAATTACGTTTAAATGCTAAATTTACTCCTTGCGGAAATCCTTGCAATCCTCCGTCATATTTGCGTGAATCGCCTTTTACAATTCCAAATGAAGCTTGAATTCTGATGTTTATATATTTTGTAAAATTATGTCGGTAAAACAATCCGCCTGTCGGGCTAATCATATATGGAACAAAACTTTCGTTGAAATCGCCGATATAATATGAAATTCCGCCGGCTATGCCTATTTCGCTTTTGTGAACGGGAGTAAGTAACTCATTGCTTTCCTGCGAAAACGTGGAAACGCAAAATGTTGATAATATTATAGATGTATATATTTTTATTGTTGCTGTCAATTTTTCTAATCTTTTAGTCAAAGTGTAAATAAAATTGCAAAGGTAATATTTATTTTATGTTTTGTCATTATCAGAGTGTTGATAAACGTTAATATCATTACGAATGTCATATCCCCACATCAATTTATTTCTAAGCGTTTTGTAAAAATTCACGCTGTCGGGTTTTATAATATTTATTTTATACTTTGATTTTTTCACTGAAAATTCCATTTCCGGTTCTACTTCAAACATTTCGTTATCAACGGTTAACATGGCTTTTTCGCCGCGTGTCTGCAGTTTTATTTTTATTTCAATATCGTCAGATATTACAAACGGACGTATAGCAAGATTGTGAGGAGCAATGGGAGATATAACAAAATTTGATGCTGTTGGTACAATTATAGGACCTCCAACGCTCATCGAATATGCAGTTGAACCTGTTGGCGTTGCAATTATCAATCCATCAGACCAGTATTGCGATAAACGTTCGCCGCTTATTTCAACTGTTGTCGAAATAAGAGTAGACATCGTACGCTGCAAAGTAATTTCGTTAAGAGCACATGCTGAAATATTTTTTTTACCATGCGCCGTAACGTTTATCAACGAGCGGTGTTCGATTTCGTATTTATTATTCAAAATTTCGTCTAATACGAGTCGAAATTCATCAACAGATACATTTGCTAAAAATCCTAACGAACCTGTGTTTACGCCAATCATGGGAATACCGGTTTTTCGTACAAAACGCGTAGCTTCCAAAAAGGTTCCATCACCGCCAAGACTTACAAAGAAAGAAAAATCGGCGGTCAAATACTTTTCTTCCGAAAAAGTGGAATATTCGCAAAAACCGGATGTGTTTTTCGATAAGAATTTTGCAAACTTTTCGTAAAGAAAAATCTTACAGTCTTTGGTCTTCAACACATTCAATATCAACAAATAATTATCGATTGAGTTGATAATATTTCTTCCATAAACAGCTATTTTCATAAATTTGAAATTTTCGGCAAGTTATATTTTTTTTTGTTACAAAAAACTTTTATTTCCATAATAAATACTAATTTTGTAAACAAAAATATACAATTTAACATAATGACAAAGTTAAGCGTTAATATAAATAAAATAGCAACTCTGCGGAATTCTCGCGGCGGGAACATTCCCGATGTGTTGCAGGCAGCCATAGATTGCCAGCGATTTGGCGCACAAGGCATAACCATTCATCCTCGTCCCGACGAGCGCCATATCAAATATTCGGATGTAAAAAATCTGAAACCATTGATAATAACAGAATTTAACATCGAAGGAAATCCTGTTCCGAAATTTATTGATTTGGTACTTGAAGTTTGTCCCGATCAGGTTACCTTAGTGCCTGATACGCACAATCAAATAACTTCAAATGCAGGCTGGAATACACGAAAATACAAGGATTTTTTAAAAAACATTATTTCAATTTTTAAAAAACAGGGAATACGAACATCCGTTTTTGTTGATACCGATTTGATTAATGTTTGCTATGCAGCCGAAACAGAAACCAACCGCATTGAACTGTACACCGAACCTTATGCAACAAATTTTGCGGCAAATAAAGAAAATGCCATAAAACCCTTTGTCGCCGCAGCAGAAAAAGCAGCAGAACTTGGTTTGGAAATAAATGCAGGACACGATTTGAACCTTGCTAACCTGCACTTTTTTTATAAAAACGTTCCTCATCTTTTTGAAGTTTCTATCGGTCATGCCATCATAAGCGATGCGCTGTATTTCGGGCTTGAAAATACAATACAACTTTACTTGAAACAATTGAAGTGAAATGTAGTCGGAAGGAAAGTTTTATTTATGAATATTTCATATTTTACACGGAATCTTATCAATGCGCTTTTGATGTCGTCCGCCTTCAAAGGCGGTTGACAGAAATTTTTCAACAATTCCTGCGGCTTCGGTTGCCGAAATAAATCGCGCAGGAAGCGAACATATATTTGCATCGTTGTGTTTTCGTGCAAGAACGGCAATTCCTTCGTTCCAGCAAAGCGCTGCGCGTATTTTTTGATGTTTGTTCAAAGTCATGTTTATACCGTTTCCCGAACCGCAAATTGCAATTCCGCAATCAACATCGCCGTTTTCGACTGCAAGCGCTAATGGATGCGCAAAATCGGCATAATCAACACTTTCGGTCGAATTTGTTCCAAAATCAACAATTGTTGTTCCATTTTTCCTTAACAGTTCTATCAAAAACATTTTCAGTTGATAACCTGCATGATCGGCAGCAATTCCTGTTTTCATTTTATATATTTTTTTTTACAAAGATACATGAAACCATCAATTTTACATCTATAATACATAAATTTTTTACATAAAATTTGCATTATTGTAAAATAATATTATAACTTCTTCTATAATTTTACCGTATATTTTTATTCTTCTGTGTGTAATTCAAAAATTTCACATCTTTGCACACAAAAACTATATAGAATAAAAAATGTATTAATTCATTATATCTATTCATAACGGGATATTTTTACACTTTAATAAGGTTTTAAACGACATATAAAATACACGACCATCAAATTTTTATCTAAAAAATTTACTTTTACTGAAAATGCTTTTTCAAAAACTTATGTTTATAAAATGTTGAAAGCTTATTAAAAATTTGTTTAATTAAAAAGAATATAAATAAAATCTTTTTTTTTGATTTTAAAGCCTGTTGCATGTATATAAAAAATTTAAAAATAAAATTAATTTTTACCCTGAATTTTTATCAAAGTTTTCAACATAAAAAATGATCTTTTTTAATTAATTTTTATAAACAAATACCTTTTCAACATTTGTTTATTTTATAATATAAATGCATAAAACATAATATTTTATATATCTAATTTTTGTTTATTATTTTTTTATAAGAAAAAAAGATGTATTTTCGTATAAATTTTCTGACAAAATAAACATTTTATATCTAACAATATCTGTTTTTTTTAAAAAAAAGATAAAAATAAAAAATATGAATTTAAATGGTATTGTTATTAAAAAAATATTGAAAAACTAATCAAAGGTAGTGAACTATGGATTTTTCGAAAGAAATATTGAAGATGAAGAAAGAAAAAAATTGCGTTATTTTATCGCATTTTTATCAAATTGCCGATATTCAAAACATTGCCGATTTTATTGGCGACAGTCTTCAACTTTCGCAGATAGCAGCTGAAACGACAGCCGATATTATATTATTTTGTGGAGTGAATTTTATGGCTGAAACAGCAAAAATTCTATCGCCTGACAGAAAAGTGCTTTTGCCCGAACCCGAAGCCGGATGTTCACTTGCCGATTCGTGTAATGTAAACGATTTGAAAGCATTTTTGAAAAATTATCCTGATCACACTGTTGTATCTTATGTAAATACGAGCGTTGGCGTCAAGGCATTGACCGATATTTGCTGTACATCGAGCAATGCCATAAAAATAATCGAAAATTTGCCTGAAAATGAGAAAATTGTTTTTTTACCCGACAGAAATTTAGGATCTTACATCAAATCAATCACAAAGCGCGATGATATGGTTGTTTGGAATGGCGCCTGTCATGTACACGAAGAATTTTCGGTCGAAAAAATAATAGAATTAAAAAAAGAATATCCCGAAGCCAAAGTATTGGCGCATCCAGAATGTAAAAAAACAGTTTTGATTTTGGCTGATAAAATAGGTTCTACCGCGGCTTTATTGGAATTTTCAAAAAATGACGGGTGTAAACAGTTTATAGTTGCTACAGAATCGGGAATTTTGCATCAAATGCAAATTTCAAGTCCTCAAAAGACATTTATTCCTGCTCCGCCTGTTGATTCGACCTGTGGCTGTAATGATTGTAAATATATGAAAATGGTTACATTAGAAAAAGTTTACAATACCCTTAAAAATGAAAGTCCCGAAGTTTTAATTGATATAGAACTGATTGAAAAAGCCAAAAAATCAATTTTAAGAATGTTTGAGATGACAAAATAATCGTTAATATTTAGCAATAAGATGGAAAACAGTTTTAATCCACATAAAGAAAAAGATTTTAAGGATAAGGATTTTGAAAATCAGATACGTCCGCAAGAATTTTCGTCGTTTTTCGGACAGGAAAAAGTTATTGAAAATCTTAAAATATTTGTAAAGGCAGCCTTACTTCGCAGCGAATCGCTTGATCATGTATTGCTTCACGGACCTCCCGGTCTTGGAAAAACTACGCTTGCTCATATAATAAGTCGCGAAATGAACGTAGGTTTGAAAATCACATCAGGTCCCGTGCTTGATAAACCAGGCGATTTAGCCGGATTATTAACAAACCTTGAAGAAGGAGACGTTTTGTTTATTGATGAAATTCATCGTTTAAGTCCTGTTGTAGAAGAATATCTTTATTCGGCAATGGAAGATTATACAATAGATATTATGCTCGACAAGGGACCAAGCGCGCGGTCGGTACAAATATCAATCAATCCTTTTACTCTCATAGGTGCAACAACTCGCAGCGGATTGCTTACAAGTCCTTTACGCGCACGCTTCGGAATAAACTGTCATTTGGAATATTATGATTATATTACGCTTTTGAGTATAATAAAGCGTTCGGCAATCATTTTGAACGTTACAATAGATGATGATGCAGCCGAAGAAATTGCTTTTCGCAGTCGCGGAACGCCTCGTATTTGCAATGCCTTGTTGCGGCGCGTACGCGATTTTGCACAGGTAAAAGGAGATGGAAATATTGATATTAAAATTACAAAATACGCTCTTGATGCTTTGAATATCGACAAACGCGGCTTAGACAGTATGGATAATAAAATTCTTACTACAATAATAAGCAAATTCAGAGGCGGTCCGGTAGGATTAACAACAATAGCGACCGCCGTAGGCGAAGATGCCGGAACAATAGAAGAAGTTTACGAACCGTTTTTAATAAAAGAAGGATTTTTACAGCGTACGCCCCGCGGACGCGAAGTTACCGAACTTGCGTACAGACATTTGAAAATAGACAGAATGGACGCAAATATAAGAAGTTTATTTTGAAAAATTATGAAAAAATGCATAACATTTGCAATACTGTAAAACATATTTTATCCTTTTGTGCTTAATTTTAAAAAAATCATTTACATTTGTAAATACAAACTGGTAAAACAATAAAATAATGAAACAGAAAAAACTGACTTTTATACTTGTTTTTGCAGGTATTGTGACTATTGCCTGCAGTCAAAACTGCGAAAACAGAAATGTAATAACAGGAGCCGAGCAAACCGAAAAATATCTGCCTTTACTGAAAGGTAAAAAAGCAGGAATAATGGGAAACCAGACATCTGTTGTCGGCAAAAAACATTTGGTAGATGTATTGCTCGAAAACGGCGTAGATTTAAAATTTGTGTTTGCACTCGAACATGGATTTCGAGGTACTGTTGAACGCGGCGAAGAAATATCAAACGAAGTAGATGCCAAAACAGGCTTACCTGTGTTTAAACTTTACAGAGGCAACGACAAAGCCGATTCTATTGTAAATTCGGTTGATATTTTGATTTTTGACATACAGGATGTTGGCGCTCGCTTTTATACTTACGTTGTGGGCATGCATCGATTAATGCAACTGTGCGCCGACAACAACAAACCGCTTATCCTACTCGACCGTCCAAATCCCAACGGCGAACAGGTGGACGGTCCAGTGAGAAACGATGACAGATTCAAAAGCGATGTCAGTTTTCATAAAGTTGCTATGATACATGGATTGACCATAGGCGAACTGGCGCAAATGATTAACGGCGAAGGCTGGCTTAACAATGGAGCGCAGTGCGATATTACCATTATTCCATTGCAAAATTACACTCACAGCACGCCGTACGAATTGCCTGTCATACCATCTCCCAGCCTGCCGAATCACTTGTCGGTGCGCTTGTTTCCGTTGCTGTGTCTGTTTGAAGCAACCGACTTCAGCATAGGGCGAGGAACTGATTTTCCTTTTCAGGTAATAGCGTATCCAAATCCTCTGTTCGGCGATTTTACATTTACGCCCGGCACGCGTACAGGCATGGTCAGTCATGTTGAACAAAAAGGTAATTTATGCTATGGCATCGACCTGCGCGAATTAAATCCAAACGATATAAAATTTTCGTTGAAATATATTCTTGATTTCTATAAAAAATCGCAGCAAATAGAAGGTTTCAATTTCTTTACACGTCCCGATTTCTTTAACAAACTTGCAGGTAATGCCGAATTGCAGGAACAAATAAAAAACGGACTTGGCGAAGAAGAAATACGCGCCTCGTGGAAAGAAGAACTGACTGAATATAAAGCAATGCGCAAAAAGTATCTTCTATACGAAGATTTTGAATAACAAATATTGAATATTTACACTAAAAAATAATCATAATTGAAATAAATTACCAAATTTTCTTTAACTTTGCATAACGCAAATTAATAAAACAAATTGTTATGAATTTAAAATTAAGACTTACAATTACGCAGTTCCTCGAATTTTTTATTTGGGGCTCATGGTTAATATCATTTGGCAAATACATGACAAGTTTAGACATGAAGGATGATATAGGAACCTTATTTGCCACTGCCGGTATTGCATCATTTATAATGCCTGCTATTGTCGGAATTATTGCCGACCGCTGGATTAATGCCGAAAGATTGCTGGGCATATTGCATTTGTTAGGAGCAGGCTGTCTTTTTCTTGCATCATCGGTAAAAGATTTTGACTCTCTTTATACGTATATGTTTTTGAATGCTTTGGTATTCATGCCTACTATAGGATTGAGTTATTCTGTTTGTTACAGTGTAATGGCAAAAAATAAAATGGATACCATCAAAGATTTTCCACCGATTCGTGTTTGGGGAACAGTAGGATTTATTATTGCCATGTGGATTGTAAATCTTGCAGGATGGGAAACAAGTTCAAATCAATTATTGATGGCAAGTTGTGCCGCGCTTTTTCTTGGTTTGTATTCATTTACACTGCCGCCGTCGCCTCCCACAAAAGCAACAAAAGGCAGTTCGCTTATTTCTACATTAGGCTTGGATGCTCTGGTTCTTCTGAAAGAAAAAAAGATGGCTGTTTTCTTCCTGTTTGCAGTTTTGCTGGGTATTTGTCTGCAAATTACAAATTCGTACGGAAGCACGTTTTTAGACAGTTTTTCCGGCGCTTTTCCCGGCTCATTCGCCGTAAAATACAATAACATATTTTTATCTATCTCGCAAATATCAGAAGCCCTGTTTATTCTGGCTATACCGTTTTTTATGCGTAAATTCGGAATCAAAACAGTTATGTTGTTGAGTTTTGCAGCGTGGATTTTACGTTTCGGGCTTTTTGGAGCAGGGGATCCGGGAAGCGGAATGATTTGGCTTACCTTGTCAATGATTATATACGGTATGGCTTTTGATTTCTTTAATATTTCAGGTTCTTTATTCATAGAACAGGAAACGCCATCGAAATTTCGCGCCAGCGCACAGGGAATATTAATGATGGTAACCAACGGTTTGGGCGCTATTATAGGTAATTACGGAGCGCAGGCAGTTATCAATAATTATACGGTAGATAAGATAACAGATTGGAAACCCTGCTGGTTTATATTTGCCGCCTATGCATTAGTAATAGGAATTTTGTTTGCCATATTCTTCAAAAACAAACAGAAAACGGAAAATCAAACAATATAAGAGAATCGTTTTACTGCATAATATAAGCAAGTACCGCAGATTTGAATTTATACGAGTCTGCGGTTATTATTTTTTGAAATTTGCAAATAATACCAAAACGGTATCAAAATAGACTAAAATATAATGGTATTTTGCTGATATTCAATTTACATAAATTACAGTTTGATGGAGTTTGATACCAAAACGGTATCAAAACAGACTAAAAAATAATGATATTTTGCTGATATTCAATTTATATAAATTATTGTTTGATGACGGGTTGGTATGAGTATAAAATAATACTCTCAAAGACGAATGCAATAAATCAAATTGATTGGGCGTTTTACAAAGGTTTCATTTTGATGATTTGTGCGACAGCAAATATAAATTTTACTAAAAAAATAAAAATAAAATTCTGAAAAATTCGATATTGAAATATCTTTTGCCGGCGGTTGTAAGCGCCTGAATGTTTACAATTAATTGTTTGCGTATTGTTTGCCTGTTTTTTTATATTTTAAAATAAAATGATAAACTCAAATTTTTCTGAAACAGTCTTTTTTCTTACCTTTGCAAAAAAACAAAACAGTGATAGAATTTAAATTACAGGATGGCGACTACATTGAATTGGTACAATTGCTTAAACGCATAAAAATTGTAATGTCGGGCGGCGAAGCCAAAATGCTTATTAACGACGGTAAGGTAAAACGCAACGGCGCGATAGAAACTCGAAAACGGGCAAAAATTCGCGTAGGTGAAATTGTTGAAATATTTGACAAAACAATTATAATCATTTAGCAATTTTACGTTAAAGTGCAAACCTGTTTATCGAACAACAGTATGATTTTGGAAACCGAAATAAAATTTCTTGCAGGAATTGGTCATAGACGTGCGGAAATATTGAAAAAAGAATTGAATATAAGCACTTTCAAAGACATGCTTTATACATTTCCATTTCGTTATACCGATCGCACAAAATTTTATAAAGTGAACGAAATTACCGAAGGTTTGCCATATATTCAATTTAAAGGCAAAATTGTTCGTATCGAAAACATCGAAACTCCACACAATAACCGATTGATTGCATATGCTGCCGATAATTCGGGTGAAATACAACTCGTTTTTTTCAAAGGAATAAAATGGATAAAAAGTAAATTAAACAGTAATACCGAATATGTTTTTTTCGGCAAACCTAATGTTTTCAAAGGGCAAATAAATATAATTCATCCCGAAATAGAAACCGTAAACGACGAAAACAATCAGATAAATTCAAATATTCAGGCAGTTTACAGCTGCACGGAAACGCTGAAAAATAATTTTCTCGGAACAAAAGCATTCAACCGTTTTCAAAGCGTTTTACTCACGCTTGTTTACAGTAAGATTACCGAAACTTTGCCCGAATATATTATTTCTCGATATAAACTGATAGCGCTGCAAGATGCTTTGCTTAATATTCATTTTCCTCAAAGTCCCGAAATGCTTAAAAAAGCACAGTTTCGCCTGAAATTTGAAGAACTTTTTTACATACAGCTTTCATTGTTGAGACAGCGATTGAACAGGATGCAAAAAAACAGAGGATTTATATTTTCAAAAATAGGCGATAATTTCAATCATTTCTACAAAAACAATCTTCCATTTGAACTTACCAACGCTCAAAAACGCGTGATAAAAGAAATACGGCGCGATTTTGCAACAGGCAAACAAATGAACAGACTGCTGCAAGGCGATGTTGGCAGCGGAAAAACTTTGGTTGCGCTGATTTGCATGCTTATCGCCATCGACAACGGATTTCAAACCTGTATAATGGCGCCTACCGAAATTCTTGCAAATCAACATTATCAAACAATTAATGATTTTTTGAAAGGAATAGATATTAGTGTAAAATTACTTACAGGTTCAACAAAAAAATCAGAACGTAAAATAATTGATGCCGATTTGACCTCAGGCAAAATAAATATTCTTATCGGCACGCATGCATTGATTGAAGACACAGTACAATTTCATAATCTCGGCTTTGTTGTTATCGACGAACAGCATCGTTTTGGAGTTGAACAGCGGGCGAAACTTCGCAATAAGAACGCTGTGTCGCCTCATGTTTTGGTAATGACAGCAACGCCAATACCGCGTACTTTGGCAATGACTCTTTACGGCGATTTGGACATATCGACAATTGACGAACTGCCACCCGGACGCAAAAACGTAAAAACAGTTCATCTTTTTGAAACTAAACGTTTGCAACTTTTCGGATTTATGCGCAGGCAAATTACGGCAGGACGCCAAATTTACGTTGTTTATCCGCTGATAAAAGAATCGGAAACAATGGATTATAAAAACCTCGAAGACGGATATTTTGCAATAACGCAAGCTTTTCCTGCACCTGAATACGTTACCTGCGTTGTACATGGAAAAATGAAATCTAATGAAAAAGATTTTGCCATGAATTATTTTGCATCGGGCAAGGCGCAGATTCTTGTTGCAACCTCTGTGATTGAAGTAGGCGTAAACATACCGAATGCAAGCGTTATGGTGATTGAAAGCGCCGAAAGATTTGGACTTTCTCAACTTCATCAACTGCGCGGGCGAGTCGGGCGCGGCGCCGAACAGTCGTATTG
Source organism: Prevotellaceae bacterium (assembly GCA_031277925.1). Classification (GTDB taxonomy): domain Bacteria; phylum Bacteroidota; class Bacteroidia; order Bacteroidales; family UBA932; genus JAIRKV01. The sequence goes on from JAITLJ010000144.1 coordinate 16,176, forward strand.
CTTTTTGATGAGCGGCGTGAAACTGTCGAACGAAGCGCGCAAACGAATGCAACTTATGGTGAAAACAAACAATGGATTTGAAATTGCCGAAGAAGATTTAAAACTGCGTGGACCCGGCGATATTGAAGGAACGCAGCAAAGCGGATTGCCGTTTAATTTAAAAATAGCAAATCTTGCACAGGACGGAAAACTTTTGGAATATGTGCGAAATATCGCTTTCGACATTTTAAATGAAGATAATTCGCTTGATTTGAAAAAAAATTCGTTACTTCGCAATTTTTTAGAGAAAAATTTCAAAAAACAGATTGATTACAGCGCAATAAGTTAAATATATAATTATGAATATAAAAAAGATTTTATTATTTATAAATTTTTCTGCAATTGCTGTTATATTAACGGCGCAAGTTAAAGCGTTCAGCGATTGCGAAAACATGAAAAACTCTGCCAATTTTGCATTTCAAAACGGCGAATCAATAACGCTTGAAGCAAATTATAAATGGGGACTTGTAAATACAGGAGTAGGCGAAGCCATGTTGAAACTGTCGAAAGAAGATTATAACAATCAAATACATTTTGTTTCGACAGTAAATATAAAAACTTACGCTTTTTTTGATGCCTTTTTCAAAGTTCGCGATCATTTTCAAAGTAAATTTAATGCGGAAAATATGAAACCTTCGTATTTTTATCAGGATACCCACGAAGGAAAATATACAAAAAAAAGCACAATGAACTTTGACTGGAAAAACAATAATTTATCAGGAAAAAAACAACGCAAAAAAAGCCCAGAAAGAGAATATTCAATCGAATTGAAAGGCTGTACGTTTGATTTTATTTCGTTCATATATTTTTTGCGTAATATGGATTTCAATTCAATCAGCACAAATTCCAACCTTCTGGTAACATTTGCCTTGGATGATATTTTAAAGACGCTGAATGTACGCTATGTCGGCACAAAAACGATAAAAACAAACGCAGGCAAATTCAATGCTCTGGAAATTATTGTGCAGTTGCTGGAAAGCGATACATTTGCAAGCGAACCCGAAATGTCGTTATTCATAAGTAATGATAAAAATCACATTCCGCTGTATGCCGAAATGCCTTTGCGAATAGGCAAAGTGTACATATCGCTTTCTGATTTCAAAAATCTGAAATATCCTGTTACAAGCAAAATAAAATAAATGGAAGATTAAAAAAATTAATATTTGAATATAGAATATTTTATAGCAAAAAGGCTTGCATCAAGCAAGGAAAGCGGCAACCGGCTGTCGAGATTAATGTCGATTGTAGCCGTTGTGAGCATTGCGCTTGGCTTTGCGGTAATGATTCTTACTATTGCAATAGTTACAGGTTTCAAAAAAAATATTTTCGATAAACTTGTCGGCGGAAATGCGCATATTCAAATCATAAATTTAGATTCAAACTATTCGTTTGAAACAAATCCCATAACTGCAACAAAAGACCTTATTGACGAACTGAACAGTTTCGAAGGAGTGCTGCATGTTCAAAAATTTATAACCAAAGGCGGAATAATCAAAACCGAACAGGACAATCAGGGCGTTATGTTCAAAGGAATTGACTGTGACTTTGATACAGCCTTTTTTGCAAAATGCATGGTCGAAGGACAAATGTTTACTGTTTCCGATACGGCAACCACAAATGATATTTTGATTTCTAAAAAACTTGCGCAACTGTTGCGACTGAAACTTGGCGACAAACTCGATGCTTACTTTGTGCAAAACCCGCCGCGCATACGAAGATTTACAATTTGCGGAATTTATTCAACACAACTCGAAGAAATTGACAAATCGCTTGTATTGTGCGATATAAAACATTTGCAAAAAATTTACGGCTGGACAAAAAACCAAATTTCAGGCTTGGAAATTAATGTTGACGAGATTAAAAATATTGAAGAAATGAATTATGCAATAAGCAATCTGGTTACATTCAACACAAACGAAGATGGTTCGCGGCTTGCCGTTACCGATGTTACGCAACTGTATCCGCATTTGTTTGCCTGGCTTGATATGCTCGACACGAACGTTATCATAATTCTTTTGCTTACCATAGCCGTTGCCGGATTCAATATGGTTTCGGGCTTGCTTATCATGCTTATGGAACGCACTTCGATGATTGGCATTTTAGAATCGCTGGGAATGCAAAGCATAAACATTAGCAAACTGTTTTTGTACCGCACGGCGTTTATTGTGGTAAAAGGCTTGATCATTGGCAATATTATCGGAATTGCATGCTGTTTGTTGCAACATCATTTCGGAATAATAAAATTAGACGCCGCAAGTTATTTTGTATCAACAGTTCCAATAAATTTAAATCTCATTCATTTGGTTTTGTTAAACGTATCATCTGCTTTGGTTATTGCTCTGGCGTTGATAGTGCCATCGCTGATAATAACAAGAATAAGTCCGGAAAAAACAATCAGGTTTGAATAAGCAGTTAAGTCTTTCGATGAATAGATACGTAATTTTGTTAAAAATATTTGTAAAATTAAAATTTTTTATTGAACTTTACCAAAATTTTTGTTCATTTTTTGTAAAATGCCAAGACAAAAGTATAAATTAAATACCGAAAGTTTGAATTTTGAAGTAATCAAAATTCCTTTAAGACGCAAAACACAACGTTTTTTTGTAATGTTTTTGCTGTCGCTGATTTTGTTTTTTATTTATGCTTATATTTATTCTCAATTTTTTGAAAGTCCGAAAATGATGCTTCTGAAAAGCGAAAATATAAATGTGAAATTAAAATATGACCTGCTGCTGAAAGATGTAGAAAATGCCGATAAATCAATAACCGACATTAATAATCGCGACCAAAACGTATATCGCACGCTTTTCGGGCTTGATAAAATACCATATACAGCAGGAAAGCGAAATATAAATTTTCAGAAAGGCGATTTTTTGCAAAGTGTAAACAAAACCTTTGCTGTTTTTGATGATTTTCGCCATAAAATTTACATACAGTCGAAATCATTTGATATAATTTCAAAATATGCTGCAAATATGGAAAAAATGGCGCTGTGTATGCCGTCCATTCCTCCTGTTGATTTAAAAAAAGTGAGAAATATCGGAAACTTTGGAAGACGAATGCATCCTGTATATCAACGAATGCATCATCACGATGGATTGGATTTTTCAACCGATACGGGCAATCCTGTTCATGCAACCGGCGATGGAGTTGTGTCAAAAGTACGATATTCTTCATCTTATGGAAATGTAATTGACATCGACCACGGATTCGGATATTTAACCCGTTATGCTCATTTATCAAAAATATTGGTTAAAGAAGGAATGCAGGTAAAACGTGGCGAAAATATAGGATTATCGGGTAGTACAGGAACATCTACCGGACCGCATTTACATTACGAAGTAAGATATTATGGAGTAGCAATGCATCCTAAAAAATATTATGTTGACGAATCGGCAGAAATCAGTTATGATAAACTTATAAACGGAACAAAGTAAATGAACGAATGGAAATACGATGAACAGTCGCTGACATATAAAAAAATAAAAAAAGCAAAACAGATATTGCATAATTGCATTGTATATTTTGTTTCATCAATAGTGCTTTCTGCAATTTATTATGTTATTTTTGCGCTGACAGTTGATACGGCGCAGGAAACGCAACTTAAAAAAGAATATGCATACCTGGCATCGGCATACGATTCGCTAAATACAAACTTTTTGAAAGCAAGGGTAGTACTCGAACATTTAAAACAAAAAGATACGCTGATATATCGTTCGGTATTCAAAACCAACCCGACAGAAGCGGCGGCAACAGTTGAAACAGAAAATTTCAGCATGGCAAGCATAATGGATAATTACGATATTGTAACCATGACGGCTGTCGCCATAGATCAACTTGTTGAGAGAGTTCGGCAAAATCGGGCAAAAATCGAAAAAACAATATCGGAAATAAACGCCGACAAAACAAAATTCAGAAATATTCCGGCAATACAGCCCGTTGAAAATAAAAACCTTAAATATAACAGCGTATCGGTAGGAATGAAAATCCATCCTTTTTACCGTATCCCCAAAATGCATACAGGCTTAGACTACACAGTTCCGATAAATACAAAAGTTTTTGCTACTGCCGATGGCGTTGTCGAAAAAATTATAGATGAAGCAGCAAAAGGAACAGCAATTTATATCAACCATGGCAATGGATACCAAACCGTTTATGCGCATCTTGCCAAAGCGCTGGTTAGTAAAGGAACAAAAGTTCAACGCGGTAAACTTATAGCATTGTCGGGCGATTCGGGCTTATCAATTTTTCCTCATCTGCATTATGAAGTATGGAAAAACGGCAAACTGCTGAATCCCATAAATTGTTTCTTTGCCGAATTAAAACCGGCGCAATTGAAAGAAATGATATATGCATCATCAAATATCGGTCAATCGCTTGATTAACAATAAACACTGGATTTTATATATACGCCAGATGGCGGTCTGTGTTCCTTACATTTTATTTACCTTTATATACAATTACCGAAAATCAATTTTGCAATGAAAATTAATTATATATAATATCAAATCTTAGATCTTGAAAATTTTCATTAATTTTGTCAATTATTTTCATAAAAAACACACAATAAAATGACAGGAATTGGCTCTATTATAAAAAAAATATTCGGTTCGAAAGCAGAACGGGATTGGAAATCTACTCAACCATATGTTGAGAAAATCAAACAAATATATCCTGAAATTGAAAAATTAAGCAACGACGAACTGCGAGCTCGCACAAAGGCTTTACAACAAAAAATTCAAGACAATATAAAAGAAATTTCATTCGACATTATAGCCCTCGAAATAGAAATAGAATATCAGGACGATGTAAAAATAAAAGAAAAAAATTACGAAAAAATAGATAAACTTAAAAAAGAAGTTAATGAACGCATTGAAACTGTACTTCTTGAAATTCTTCCCGAAGCATTTGCTATTGTAAAAGATACAGCCCGCCGCTTCAAAGAAAACGAGGAAATAGAAGTTACCGCTACCGAATTTGATAAAAACCTGTCGGCAACACGCGAACAGATTCGTATCGAAGGCGACAAGGCATATTGGGCAACATCGTGGATCGCAGGCGGAAACATGCAGCGTTGGGATATGGTACATTATGATGTGCAACTGTTTGGCGGCGTAGTTCTGCATCTCGGCAAAATAGCCGAAATGGCAACAGGCGAAGGAAAAACTCTGGTTGCTACATTGCCCGTTTTTCTGAATGCCCTTGCCGGAAAAGGCGTGCATGTTGTAACAGTTAACGACTATCTGGCAAAACGCGACTCGGAATGGATGGGGCCAATTTACGAATTTCACGGATTGTCGGTTGACTGTATTGACAAACATCAACCGAACTCCGAAGCCCGACAAATAGCATATCTTGCCGACATAACATTCGGAACAAACAACGAATTTGGCTTCGATTATCTTCGCGACAATATGGCAATAGATATAAAAGATTTAAGTCAATATAATAATGAATTATCTGAAAAAAGATGGGCAGACAAACATGCAAACGAAGAACCGAAAATAGACGAAATACTTGAATCTTGCTTTGAAAAATATTCTAAAACAGCGAAATTTCCGATAGACGACGAGTTAAAAAAGACATTTATAAAAAGAATGGGACTGATGGATTTGCGAGGACATCATTACGCAATTGTCGATGAAGTCGATTCGGTGCTGATTGACGATGCGCGCACGCCATTGATTATTTCTGGTCCTGTGCCGCGCGGCGACGACCAGCTTTTTGACGAATACAAACCTTTGGTTGAACAACTTTACAATTTTCAAAGAAATTACGTTACGCAAATTCTTGGCGAAGCCCGCAAATTTATTGCCACAGGAAACGACATCGAAGGCGGCAAATTGCTTTTACGCGCTCATAAAGGATTGCCCAAATACAAACCCCTCATCAAATTTCTGAGCGAACAGGGAATGAAAGCCTTGCTCCAAAAAACAGAAAATACATATATGCAGGACAATAATCGACAAATGCATATTATTACAGACGAATTGTTTTTTGTGATAGAAGAAAAAAACAATACGGTAGAATTGACGGATAAGGGCATTGATATTATATCCAAAAAAGTTGAAGACACTAAATTTTTCGTGCTGCCCGATATAGGAAACGAACTCGCCGAACTTGAAAAAAAAGAACTTTCGACAAAAGAAAAACTTGAAGCAAAAGAAAATCTGCTTACCGATTATGCAATAAAATCGGAACGCGTACACACAATTCATCAATTACTGAAAGCGTATGCAATGTTCGAAAAAGATGTTGAATACGTTGTTATGGACAACAAGGTAAAAATAGTAGATGAACAAACAGGACGTATTCTCGAAGGTCGCAGATATTCAGATGGATTGCATCAGGCAATAGAAGCAAAAGAACGAGTAAAAGTTGAAGATGCAACACAAACATTTGCAACAATTACTCTGCAAAATTATTTCAGGATGTATCACAAACTTGCCGGTATGACAGGAACTGCCGAAACCGAAGCCGGCGAATTTTGGTCTATATATAAACTTGATGTCGTTGTAATACCAACCAACAAACCCGTAATACGTATTGATCATAACGACTTCGTTTATAAAACAAAACGCGAAAAATATAACGCCGTTCTTAATGAAATAGCTCATTTAAGCAAAGATTTGAAAAGACCGGTGCTGGTTGGAACAACCTCAGTTGAAGTTTCGGAACTGTTGAGTAAAATGTTGAAACTGCGAGGCATAAAACACAACGTTTTGAACGCCAAACAGCATCAGCGCGAAGCCGATATAGTAGCCGAAGCAGGACAAGCCGGAGCGGTAACAATTGCAACAAATATGGCTGGTCGAGGTACCGATATTAAATTGGGAGCAGGCGTAAGAGAAGCCGGCGGACTCGCAATTATCGGCACCGAAAGGCATGAATCTCGTCGAGTTGACCGACAGTTGCGCGGACGTTCGGGACGTCAGGGCGACCCCGGAACTTCCCAATTCTACGTTTCGCTCGAAGACAATCTTATGCGACTGTTCGGCTCTGAACGTATTGCAAAAATAATGGATACTTTGGGATTAAAAGACGGTGAAGTTATTCAGCACAGCATGATTTCCAAATCAATAGGACGCGCTCAACGCAAAGTGGAAGAAAATAATTTCGGAATACGTAAACGTCTGCTCGAATACGACGATGTAATGAATTCGCAGCGCGAAGTTATTTACAGACGTCGACGCAACGCTTTGTACGGCGACCGTGTCGAAGTGGACATTAGAAACATGATGAGCGATTATGCCGGAACGCTTATTGATAAAAATGCAGGAACCCTTGATTATGAAGAAATGACATTTGAAATTGTTCGCAATTTATCGATTGAACCCGGATTTACACAGGAAGAATTTGAAACCGGAAACAATGCCGAACTTGCAGATAAATTACTCGAAAACATTACCATTTCATACGAAAACCGCATGAAAACAATTGCCGAAAAAATTTATCCCGTCGTTAAAAATGTATACGAAAATCAAGGTTCTACGTACGAAAATATCCTGATTCCAATAAGCGATGGACAGCGAATATATCAAGTAAGCGTAAATCTGAAAAAAGCCTGCGAAACACAGGGCGCCGAATTTACAAAAGTCATTACAAAAACAATAGCGCTGATTACTATCGACGAATATTGGAAAGAACATCTGCTCAAAATGGACGAACTGAAACAATCGGTGCAAAATGCAACTTACGAACAGAAAGACCCGCTTTTGATTTACAAATTTGAGTCGTTTAACCTGTTTGAAACCATGCTTACAAAAACATGTAAGGATGTAACAGCATTTTTGATGAGAGCGGCGATTCCATTACGCGATAAAAATGTTGCCGTGCGCCGCGAAGAACAGCGCAAACGCACCGACATGTCGAGCTTGAAAACAGGACGCGAAAATTTGGCGACAAACAGCAGCGAACAAAAAACCAACATGCCTGTACGGGTAGAAAAAAAAGTAGGTCGTAATGAGCTGTGTCCATGCGGAAGCGGCAAAAAATATAAAAACTGCCACGGCAAAACAGCATGATATCATTATTGTTTGCAGATAAAGTTTATATTAGTCGTATTTAAAGTGTTGCATCTAATTTATTATAGAATAAGATATCAATGCAGAGTTTTGATTTATTTGATTGGATTAGTGGAATTTTGATTTAAATTTTACATTTTAAATCATTTTGCCATTGTTATTTTTTATTCGTAGGGAGCGACTATTTAGAAACAAAATAAATAAAGCATACTCAATTGAGTATGCTTTATTTTTGTTCATTTAATTAAAAAAAAGATTATACAACCTTTTATTTTCTGCCACCGCCAAGATAGAAACCTATAGTGGCTCCAAAGAAATGAAATGTTTCATCTGCCGATTTACCGCCATAATTGTACGAAAGCGCTAAACGGAAATGCGAAATATCAAAACCGGCGCGAATCAATGATCCAAAATTGTTTTTTGCTTCGCCTTCGATTGTTTCATCTCCAACCGTAACGCTTGCCGCACCAATGCTGTAAATTCCTAAACCAAGCCCTACAAAAGGACGGAACTTGTTATTGTTGAAATAATAATCGCCCGTAACCATGTAAGCCGAACTTAATTTAACATCCACACTTTGACCTTCCTGTTCAACTCCTGCAAATAACGAACCTTCCCAACGAAGTCCAACTGCTATTTGAGGAGCGATCTCATACTTCGGTTCAAGATAAAATTGAACTCCTCCATCCAAACCATCAGAAAATGGTAAACCATAGCCAATACCGGCATCTACGCGAAATGGCTTAAACTCTTGTGATTGAGCTGACAATGCAACTCCGCAGATTAATACTGCAATGAATAATAATTTTTTCATAAATTTAAAATTTAATATTTTTAACTAAGTATTTTTTTTGTCCTATAATGTTTATTATAGGCTCTGCAAAATCATTGTATAATAACTGATTATAAAATATTTTTAAAATATTTTAAAAAATATGATATTTGTAATTATCAAATAATTATGTACCTTTGCGCAAATTAACTTTGTCCTATAATAAACATTATAGGACAAAAAAACCGTCTAGACTGTTAAATTTTAATCAATAATTAACAATTATTGATTGACAAGTAAAAAACAGGGAAGAAAATAATCGTCTAAACTGTAATTTATTTGTTTGGATTAAAGGGATTTTGTTTTAAATCTTTAAATCATTTTGTCATTGTCGTTTTTTATTTGTAAGAAACGATTGATTAAAAGAATAAATTTTATTGTTGCGTTACCTGTTTGTATTTTGCAAGTTTTATCTGATAATTACAGCAGGCTTCGGCATATTGATTTTCACTTTTTTGCAGCAACGAATGAGCATCCAAAACATCTGTTATTGTTGATATTCCTGCTTTGTAATAATTATTGTTCAAACGCAAATTTTCCATTGCCGCCGAAACGGACTTCTTCGCCAAAACAATTAGTTCGTACGATTCTGCAAGTTCGTTATACGTTTGTTGAATTTCTACAATCATCAATTCAGTTGAATTTTGACGCTCGTTTTCGGCTTGCTGCATTTTCAGTTTTGCCCGTTTCACGGCATAGGTTCCGCTCCACCAGTCGGAAATCGGAATGCGAACAGTTGCAAACAGCACGCCGAAAGTATTTGCCTGTTCTGCAAAATTATGATAAACATAGCCTGCGCCTATGCCAACTGTCGGCAATCGTTTTCCCGATTCTATTTTCACATTCAGCCTGTTTGCTTCTATATTTTTATTCAACAACCTGTATTCAATTCGCTGCATCGCGGCGGTATTGGCTTCGACATAAAACCTTGACGGCATTTCGGGCAGTGGAAACGAATCAATATCTATATCAAATGCATTCAACATTTCGCCAATATACTGACCAAGCAGCATTTTTGCAATATTTATTCCGTTATTAAGTTTCAATTCTTCGCTTTCGAGTTCCTGCTGTTTTAATTCAACGCGCAAAAGTTCGTTTCTGTTTATTATTCCTGCTTTCACAGCCATATCGACATCTTTGTGCAGTTGTTCCATCTGTTTTTTTAAAACTTTTATTGTTTTCGTTTTTTCTTTAAGCGCAACAATTTGCCAAAAACAGTTTTCAGTTGTTTCGTTGATTTCGTCAGCCGAAAGCGCCTGTTGCAAAGCGCTTATTTCTTTGCCTGTCTTTGCAAGTTTGTTTGAATTTATTATTTGTCCGCCCGCAAAAACAGGTTGAACTGCCATTATGCTTGCCGTTTTTCCTTTTTCCATAAACTTAATCGGAACAGGATTGGCAAAAATAGGAAATGAAGGCGCAAGCGCCGAGAGATCCAAATCTTTTTGAAAGGTTTGATGATTAGCCTTAAATATAAATCCCGTTGCCTCTATATGCGGAAAATATTTTGTAAAGGCTTCGTTTTGTGTTGCGGTTGCCATTTGTGTTTCTATCGCAACATTCTTTATTTTGAAATTATTCTCAATAGCTTTTGCCTTGCACGTTTCGAGGCTGTAAATCTGACACGTTGCCGTTGATATGTAAAGGCAAAAAGCAATAAATATTATTACTGATTTTTTCATATTAATTTTTATTTATATATGGCAAAATTAGTTTTTTTTAATTAATAATAACGCTGTCGGCTTTGCAGGGATAAAGATTTAAACAGCAACAGGTATTTATAAAAAATGATATCGAATATCAAGCCTCGTTTTTACCTTATTTCGCCAAGAAAACAACCTCATTATAGCGGAAACAATAAATAATCAGACAAAAATTCGGCAAAATACGAACATAATTATTCTTTATCTTCTTTTGTCTTGATGCAAATTAACAGAAAGAAAAACTGTCCCGCTATGGACAAAATGTTGGTAGAAATTTTGCCGCAACAACGAATACGTGCGGAGCAGCGGCGGCGTTTCAAGTCATTTGTGGCAAATCCGCACGTGATGCACAAAGAGATTTCATTTCTACCGACAGGCAATTCATGGAGGAACAGTTTTTTCGTCATTGCAAAAATATCTGACAGAAAAGTTTAATATCTTATCATTGGCTTTTTTTCGTAAGGTACGACTGTGTACAGCCTGACAGGCAGCAAAGAATTTTAACATCTCGCCTGCAAAATATTAATCGCGGGCGGGATGTTTTTGTTTTTCCACTGTAGTAATTTCATTTTTATATATATAAAAAACTATTATAATACATATCTAAAATTACTAAGATATATATATTATCAAGCTATAATATATATCTTACTGAAATAATATATATACTAAACTAAATTTTTTTCGGTATCTTTGCGAAAAATTCTAATGTAAGAATTAATTTTTTCACTTGTAATTATTAATCTTTAATCAATATGAATATGAAATACAGAGTAAAACAAAAGCGCAACGGCATTAATGACAATGAGTTGTACTATGCCGTGCCTGTGTGGTCGGGACTGATTGGCACTCGCGAAATAGCGCAGGAACTTGCAGGGCGCAGTTCGCTTACTCCTGCCGATATTCGCGCCACGCTTATCGGGCTGGTCGAAGTGATGGAAAAGTATCTGCACAGCGGCTACAGCATCAAACTTGACGATTTGGGCGTGTTTCGACTGTCGCTTACGAGCGCGGGTTACGCCTCGCCCGATGCATGTACGCCTCACCGCGTCAACGCAGCTAAACTGTGCTTTCGCGCCGACCCGCAAATCAAGAAAAACCTTAAAAAGGTAAAGTTTGAGCGCGATAAAAGTTAGCGTATAAGAGATTTAGTCGTAAAGAGCAATTAAATAATTTAAACAATTTTTAAACACCTATTTATTTCCATATATTTTCCAATATACAACAGGTAAAATTGTTACAACAAGAATCATTGCGACAAGAGCGCCAAAACAAATTATAACACCCATTGGCGTCCACAGCGAACTGTTGCTTATTATCATCGGAATAACGCCGACAGCAGTCGTTGCCGATGTCAGAAATATCGGCAACATACGGCGTTTGCCTGCATCATATATTGCATCGCGCGCCGTAGCATGATGCCGTTTTCGCAAATTTTCGGCATGTTCAAACATTATTATTGCATTGCGGACAATTATTCCCATCAGGCTGATAATGCCCAGCACACAGGTCAATCCAAATTCCAAATTGAAAATTAACAATCCTGTTGCAGCGCCCAATAAACACAAAAGGATAGACAATAATGCAGTGGCGGCAAGGCTTATTTTTTTGAAATTGAACAGTAAAAAGAAAAATATCAAAATTACCGATACCGACAGACTGCTGATAATGGGAGGAACAACCTGTCTGTCGTTTTCGACAACGCCGCCCATACTTACAGTAATGTTGTCGGGTAAAGTCTGTTTTATTTGGGTTTCTACGATTTTCTTTATTTTTTCTATCATCTTCGATTGACTGTAACCTCTTGCAATATCGGCAATAATGCTTACGGTACGCATACCGTTGCGGCGTACAATTTGACCTTGCGACCAGGCTGGTTTTATTTCTGCTATTTGTTGCAGTTGAACGGAAACGCCCGGAATTGCGGTTGATATGTATTCATCGCCGATGTTGTCAAGTGTTTGCGGCGTTTTTTTATTTGATTTTAACACTACGGCAAGCGGATAGTCGTTTTCCCACATTGTGCCTGCGGAGATTTCATCATAATTCATCGCAAGGTTTGCTGCGGCAAGCGTTTTACTTACTCCAAGGCGCGCCGATTCGACAGGCTCAAGTTTTACTTCGATTACAGGAAGCATTTCTTCATAATTTGTATGAAGCCAAACCAAACCTTCGATTTTTTGGAGTTTATGCACAAGCGTATCGGCATACTGTTTTAACATTGGAATTTCGTCGCCGGCAAGACGCACTTCCACCGGATTTGAAACATTTTGATAGTCGAGTTGCTTAAATTTTACGTACGCATTAGGAAAATAATCGGCATATTTATTTGTATAATCGTCAAGAATGTCGCGTGTTGCCTGTATTGATGCTGTATTCACTATAAATTGCGCATAATGTTTTGAAGGTAAATTCGGCGTATACGAAGCCTGAAAGCGCGGTGATGCCATTCCTGTAAAGGCTGTAATTGATTTTATGCGCACGTCAGTCGAAAGAATATTTCTCATGCTGTCTGCAATTTTTTCTGTTGTCTGTAATGATGAACCTTGCGGAAGGTAAATTTCAACAGCAAACTGGTTGCGGTCGGCAACAGGCATCATGCGAATACTGAAATTCGACATAATCACAACAGATATGATTATTGTGCTTATTCCAATAAAGATGGTAACATAAGGAAATTTAAATGTAATATCCAGTGTTTTATTGTATATTCGCTGTACAAGGTTCAGCGTATTGAAACTTTTCTTTTTTTGATTTTTTTGTCTTGTTCTTAATCCTTTTTTTATTAAAACATATTCTAAAAAAGGAATAAAAATCATTGCAACAATCAAAGAAGTCATTAATGAAATAGTTAACGTCCACGGGAAATCGCGAAGGAAATCAAGGAACAGCCCTTTCATTATAAACAATAATGGAAAAAATATTGTGCAAATACACAGCGTTGCAAGTAATATAGAGCCGAAATAGTTTTTTGCGCTTAATATTGCCGCATGCCAGCGCGACATGTTTTTATCAAGGTTTTCAAGATAGGCATCTACAACAATTATCGAATTGTCAACAATCATTCCCAAAACAACAATCAAAGCGGCAAGCGTAACCGTATTTAGGGGAATGCCTACGACAAACATTATTCCGATTGAAATAAATATTCCTGTTGGTATGGAAGTTGCAGCAACTACCGCCGACCTGAAAGGAAACAATATCATCATTACAAGAATTACAACGATTATTGAAATAAACAAGTCGCGCACAAACGAATAAACCGAATCGGCAACAATTTTTGGCTGGTCGGCAATTCTTTTTACCGCAACGCTTTCGGGCAATTCTTTTTGAAATTCGGCAAGCGCTTTGTCAATATCTTTTCCGTAGGCGATAATATTGTTGCCTTCAGTCATTTCCATTGATAAAATTATTGCTGTTTTTCCATTGTTTGTGATATAACTGTCGGGCGTATCGTATTCGCGTACGATATTTGCAATGTCGCGCAATCGTATCGTATTTCCGTCAGTGTCGCTGTAAATTATCTGGTCGGCAATTTGTTTTTCGGTAGAAAATGTTTTGGCAAAATGAATTGGAAAATCCTGTCCGTTACAGGTTATTGTTCCGCCGGCTGTCGTAAGTGTTTGTGTAAATAAATTTGTTGTTAAAAAGTTATATTTTATTCCATAAACAGCCATTTTGTCGCGGTCGAGATAAACATTGATTTTTTCTTTTTGCAATCCGTAGCGGCGAAGATTTGAAACTGATTCTATTTGTCGCAGTTTTGCTTCGAGTTTATCAAGATATGTTTCGAGTTCGCGATATGTTTTGTCGCTCGATTCAAGCGCAACAAGCAATGCAGACGTATCTCCAAAATCGTCGTTGGCAATTACGGCGATAACGCCAGATGGCAGTTGCGATTTAAAGTTTGTCAATCCGTGTTTGATTTTCGACCAGACTTCATCTTTATTGTTCACATTGTCGTTGAGTTCAACCATGATAAAAACCATGCCGTTTTGCGACATCGAACAGGTTTTGTCTTTTTTTATTTCTTTGTATGTAAACAAAAATTGTTCAAGCGGTTTTGCCAGCTGTTCTTCAACTTCGGCTGATGTAGCGCCCGGATAAACGCCTGCGATTAAACCCTGTCGAATCGTAAATGGAGGAAATTCCTGTTTTGACATTTTTATTAAACCGAAAACGCCCAGCCCGACAAGTAAAACCACTATTAGCAACATTATTTTGCTGTATCGCATTGCAATGCCTGTTATATTTCTTTTCATTTTCAATCTTTATTTTTTCTTTATCACACAAAATTAATATTTAAATCATAATCAACAGACACATAATATGAATTAATAATCAAATGAATAAAAAATACAGGGTTTTATGTTAATATTGATTAAAAACAGTATAAAATGCAGTGAAAATAGTTTTTTCTGTAAATTTTGGGCGACATTTTTATTCGGCGGTGCGAGATGTCGAAAATTTCATATATATTTGTAAGTTATATTAGAATTAAAAAACTTAATGGCAGATAAATTATTAGTTGTCGAAGACGTTGATATTGTTAAGTTGTACGGAATAAATAATGTGAACTATAATTTTATTGTTTCGCAGTTTCCTAAACTTAAAATAATTTCGCGTGGAAAAGAAATTCGTGTTATAGGCGATGATGCCGAGATTGAACGGTTTGAAAACAAATTAAATACCATAATCGAATGCTTGTTGCGTCATGGCACATTGAAAGAATCGGTATTGGAAGATATTTTTTTAAGAAATGAGAATTTTGACAGTAATAATGCGCCCGATGTAATTGTTTACGGAAATAACGGACGCATAATTCGCGCACGAACCGAAAATCAGCGGAAACTTGTAGAACTTTACAGCGAAAACGATTTGCTTTTTGCGATTGGTCCTGCAGGTTCGGGCAAAACATATACGGCGATTGCGCTTGCCGTTTGCGCGCTTCGCAACAGAGAAGTTCGCAAAATTATTCTTACTCGACCAGCCGTTGAAGCCGGCGAAAGGCTCGGATTTTTGCCCGGCGATTTCAAAGAAAAACTTGATCCCTATCTGCAACCTTTGTACGATGCATTAAACGATATGATACCACAGCGCAAACTTCAAACATATATTGAAGATGGAACGGTGCAAATTGTTCCGCTTGCCTATATGCGCGGACGAACGCTGGATAATGCTTTTGTAATACTTGATGAAGCGCAGAATACAACGCTGAATCAAATAAAAATGTTTCTTACGCGAATGGGTTGCAATGCAAAATTTATTGTAACCGGCGACATTACACAAATTGATTTGCCTTACAAAAACGATTCGGGATTATTAAAAATTCGTAAAATACTTGCAGATGTGAAAAATATAGGCTTTATTGATTTTGATAATCGCGATATAATAAGACATCCACTGGTAAAAACAATTATTAATGCATTTGAAAAAAACGAAGAAAATAACATAAAACAAAATAAAGAATGAAAGCAATTGTAAAAACAGAATTTAATTTTGCAAAACAAACACAAAAATACACAGGCAAAGTTCGAGATGTATATACCATTGCCAATGATATTTTGGTGATGATTGTTACCGACAGAATTTCGGCATTTGACGTTGTGCTTCCCAAAGGAATTCCTTATAAAGGACAAGTATTGAACCAAATAGCATCAAAATTTTTGGACGCAACGTCTGATATTGTTCCAAACTGGAAAATAGCATCACCCGATCCCGTTGTAACTGTTGGATATAAATGCGTTCCGTTTCCTGTAGAAATGATAGTTCGCCAATATCTTACAGGAAGCGCATGGAGAGCGTACAAATCAGGTATTCGTGAAATTTGCGGAGTAAAAATTCCCGATGAAATGCGCGAAAATCAAAGGTTCGAAACGCCGATAATAACACCTACAACCAAAGCGGAACTCGGAACGCACGACGAAGATATTTCGCGTGAAGAAATTATCGCAAAAGGATTGATTTCGGAAAAAGATTATCTGCAACTCGAAAAATTTTCACTCGCTTTGTTCGAATGTGGCTGCGAAATGGCAAAAAAACAGGGTTTGATACTTGTTGATACAAAATATGAATTTGGAAAACGCAACGATGAAATTTACCTGATAGATGAAATTCATACGCCCGATTCGTCTCGATATTTTTATGCCGACAGTTATGATGAAAATTTCAAAAACAATTTGCCTCAACGTCAACTGTCAAAAGAATTTGTGCGCGAATGGCTGATGGAAAACAATTTTCAAGGCAAGCAGGGACAGAAAATACCGGAAATGACCGCCGAAATTGTTGAAAATATAAGCAATAGATATATAGAACTTTACGAAAAAATTACGGGCGAAAAATTCAAACAAACCGAATACGCCGACGACATTTACATTCGTATAGAAGAAAATGTAAAAAACATGCTGGCGCGCCTTGTTTTTTAATATATAATTTTTAATTTTGTTAAAAGCAAACATAAAGGAAATGAAAACATTAAAACATATTTTTGCAACAGTATTGTTATTGCTTGTTTTTTCGGTTTTTGCACAGATTGATATAAAAAAATCGACTGAAAAAATACGCATTGGCGATAAAATTTATTATGTTCATCACGTCAAATATGGTGAAACAATTTATTCGCTTTGCAAAGTGTATAATGTTTCGCAGGAAGAACTTATAGAAGCCAATCCGCAATTAGCGCAAGGTTTGAAAGCCGAACAAAGAATAAAAATTCCAGATAAGACCGAATCGAAAACCGAAACAGAAACAACTCCGATTGCCGAAAAACAGGAAAACGAACAAAAAACCGAAACGCTACAAACAAACAATAATGCAAATTCGGCTATAAAACATAAGGTCAAAAGCGGAGATAAACTTGTTGAAATAGCAAAAAAATATAATTGCACGGTTGAAGATATTTTAAAATATAATCCTTTTTTAGATAAAAATTCAAAATTAAGGAAGGGACAGTATCTTACCGTTTATCCCGATCGAAATGAATTGCCGCAAACCGAAACTGTTGCTGAAAAAACAACAGAAAAAGATACTGTTATTGTAGAAATTGACGAAATCGTTATTGATGCCGACTGCAACGAAAATTTATATTCGGGCGATGCGCTTAACATCTTGTTAATGTTGCCGATAAAAGCAAACGCGATAAATAAAATATTGGAAAAAAATCAACATAACAATTATGATTTTATTGAATTTTACGAAGGTTTTCTTTTGTCGGTCGATTCGTTAAGCCGTAAAAATATTTCAATAAATCTTACAACTTTTGATGTGTATGACAAACAAACATTAACTGCAGCGTTAAATTCGGCGGCTTTCAGCGAAGCGCAGCTGATAATAAGTCATATACCGAAAGAATTGACAAATGACTTTGTACAAATTGCAGCCGAAAGCAAAATACCTGTCGTTTCAGCCTTTTCGTCAGAAACAGAAAATATTGCAGGAAAAAACAAATATTTTATTCAAGCGCTTGCTCCCCTGTCGATTCAAGTCGAAAAACTGAATAAAATACTGTGCAGTGTCGAAAAAAATGTTGTTGTTGTTTATGAAAACATAATTGATACTGCTAATTTCAATAATTTTATTCAAACGCTTGAAAATTGCGGGAAAACTGTGAAAAAATATCATTATCGCATGCGTGGAAGCCTGAACGAAAATTTGCAGACAGAACTTGACAGCATATCCAAAAATAATGTATTTGTACTGTCGAACAACAGGGTTTTTATAACAGATGTTTTGTCAAAATTAAATACGCTTTCGATAAAGCTAAAATATGATATAACTGTTTATGGATCACCGCAATGGCAAACTTTTGAAGCAACTTTGAATTTCGACCATATTCACAATTTGAACTTGTCAATATTGCAAACATTTTTTGTGGATTACAACCGCGCTGAAGTAAAAAATTTCATAAACAAATACAGATATTATTACAAAGGCGACCCATCTCGTTTTGCGTTTCACGGCTACGATTTGGGAATTTATTTTATTGACCGAATGGCTAAATACGGCGCAAATTTTATGCAATGCATAATCAACGACGAAGCATCAACGCTTTTACAGACACGATTCAAATTTGCCAAAATCGAGCCTCAAGGCGGTTTGGTAAATAACGAAGCGCTGTTGCTGCGATATACAAAAGACCTGAATATAATTGTAGAATAAAGCAAAAATGACTGTTGATACTTTGTTGTATAAAAATAAATGACTTATTACGAAACCATAAATTATCTTTTCAACTGTTTGCCGATGTTTCACCGTATTGGCGCTGCGGCTTATAAGGCAAGTTTGGATACAACGTTAAAATTAGACGAAATAGTTAATCATCCGCACACACAATTCAAATCCATTCATGTTGCAGGAACGAACGGCAAAGGTTCTGTTTCGCACATTATTGCTTCGATTTTACAAAGCGCCGATTACAAAGTTGGACTTTATACATCGCCTCATTTAACCGATTTTCGCGAACGGATAAAAATCAATGGAAGCAAAATTCCCAAAAGCGAAGTTGTGCATTTTGTCGAAAAATATAAATCTGTTTTTGACGAACTTCATCCATCATTTTTTGAGATGACGCTGGCTTTGGCGTTTGATTATTTTGCACGTCAAAAAGTTGATGTTGCCGTTGTTGAAGTCGGGCTTGGCGGACGATTGGATTCTACAAATATTATCTCGCCGCTGCTAAGCATAATAACAAACACAGGCTTCGACCACACTGAATTTTTAGGAAATACAATTACGTCAATTGCGAGCGAAAAAGCGGGAATCATCAAACCTCAAACACCTGTTGTTGTTGGCGAATGGGATGACGAATCGGCAGCTGTATTTTTGGAAAAAGCAATATGCGAAAACGCAGAAATTATTTTTGCATCACAATGCGCAAAAGTTGATGAAATAAAGCAATACGAAACATATCAGGAATTTGAAATATCAGTTTCGGATTGTAACTTTATGGCTTTTGACAATAAAAAAATAAAACTTGACCTGCTTGGAAATTATCAGCAAAAAAATATAATAACAGCGCTTGCCGCGATAGCAGCATTGCAAAAACACAGTCTTTTGAAAATAAATAATGAAGCAATATTTACAGGCTTTGCAAATACAGCAAAGCAAACGGGCTTACGCGGTCGCTGGCAAATTCTTGCTCAAAATCCGCTTACAATTTGCGACACAGGACACAATGCTCACGGTCTTAATTTGAGTATGGCTCAATTGAAATCCACGAAGCGCAACAAACTGTTTTTTATTTTTGGAATCGCAGACGACAAGGATTTGGATTCTATTTTGCCCTTTTTGCCGCAGGATGCATTTTATATTTTTACTAGTGCAAATATTCCGCGCGCCATGCCTGCTAACTGTCTGGCACAACGATGTTTTGCCGCAAATTTGCAGGGAAAAACAATTTCAAATGTGCAGGATGCATTGTTTTATGCTCAAAAATCAGCGCAAAAAGACGATGTAATTTTTATCGGAGGCAGTACTTATGTAGTTGCCGAAATTATAGATATTTAATACAATCTTGACACCGGCGGAAGCAATTTACTGTCCTGTATTAACTTCGAATCTTTTATGCTGACAAGAAAACTATCCCTGCGAAACATCTTTTTTTTCTGTTAATTTGCATCAAGACAAAAGAAGATAAACGAAAAACGTTTTTCAAATTTTGCCGATTTTTTGCATGGATCAATATAAAAAACACGGTTTTTTATTCGATAATTTACGCTTATAACTTATTATTTTCGTTAACGGTGGTTTTGTGTATTAAGGTTATCTGCACACGAACAAAATGAATGGCAAGCCAAAAAACAGGAATTTGCAGAAGAAGAATGTCAAAAAATCTGTTAATTTTGCGGATATTAATAAAATCTTTAAGTTTAATTGATTGATGTTCTTATTAAAATGTGTAAATTTGCACGAAATTTTAAACGGATGAAAATAAAAATTGTAAATAAATCGGCATTTGATCTTCCTCAATATGCAACTTCGCAGTCGGCTGGGCTTGACTTGCGTGCAAATATAAATAATCCTGTAATTCTAAAACCCTTGGAGCGAAAACTTGTTCCTACAGGTTTGTTTATTGAACTTCCCGATGGTTACGAAGCCCAAGTTCGTCCGCGCAGCGGTTTGGCAATCAAGCACGGAATATCATTGGTAAATACGCCGGGAACAATCGACCCTGATTATCGCGGTGAAATACGAGTGATACTTATAAATTTATCGAACGATGATTTTATTTTAAATCCCGGAGAACGCATAGCGCAAATGATTATTTGTAAATTTGAACGAATTGAGTGGGAAAATGTTGTCGATTTGTCAGTATCGGAGCGTGGCGATGGCGGATTTGGCTCGACAGGCACTAAATAGATGAAAAGTTTATATTAAAAAATTAAATAAAAATTGATAAAAATATTACAAAATATAACTAAAAAGCCCAGATTGACAGTTGTTTTTTCTGTTAAAATGATAATTGTTGCCTTATTGTTTTTGAGTTGCTCATCATTGCGCACTAACACATCAAAAACATGGAGTTTTCCTGTTGATGTTGAACGCGAATATTATTTGATTGATGCTGTGCGAAAATATTATCAAGGCGATATATTGGCAGCACATCGATTTTTGCTTAAATCAATTTCCATCGATCCCAATTGTTCTGCCTGTTACTATTTACTTTCTAATGTGTTACTTAAAGAAGGTTATGTAAAAGAAGCCTTAACAGCAGGAAAAATGGCATTCTTTTTAGATTCTGCCAATTTTTGGTATGGCAAACATTTGGCTCAGGTAAGCGATATTGCTGGCGATGCGAATTTGGCAATGAAAACATATAAATATCTTGCAAATTTTAAAAACAGCGATGAAGATATTTTTTACAGTCTGGGCATGTTGTATTATCGTCAAAAACAATTTGATGAAGCATTAATGCTCTATGATTCGCTGCAAAAAAAATCAGGCTTTAACGAAAAAATATTATTTGCCAAACAACAGATTTATTATGCAACTAACAATAATTCAGCAGCATTAGTAGAGGCATTAAGATATTTTGAAAGCAATACGGAAAATCCCCAGGCAAATCTTTTACTTGCCGAAGTTTTTGGACGCAGTGGAAATGATTCGCTTGCATTTCAATATTTGGAACGTTCGCACGAACTTGATGAAACTTATGCAGCGCCTTTATTTGCTCTGGCTGAGATATATCAAAAAAAGTATGAATATGATAAATTTTTTGACATTATTCATAAAATTGCAATTAATAAATCTGTTCCTCTTTCCGATAAAATTGAATATTTTATTCCCGTGCTTCAATTTTGGCAGCAAATTCATTATCGCGATGCAATAGAAAAAATGTTTAGCCTGCTTGCTGAAAATTATGCTGACGATTGGGCTTTTAAACAGTTTTATTCCTCGTTTCTTGTTCAAACCGAACGGCAGGCGCAAGCCATGAATATTATAGAAAGCGAATTGCAGCAAAATAAACAGAACAGTTCTGCGTGGAAAATGAAAATTGCTTTGCTGTATTATAATAAAGATTTGGAAAATATTTTATCGGTAATAGATACAGCGATTGTTTATTCGCACGAAAAACATGATTTTTTATTGCAAAAGGCTTCAACATTGTACGAGTTGAAACGTTATGCGGAAGCGATTACGCTTATCGAAACAGCATTAACGACAAGCCGAAATATGCAAAATCGCAAGGAAATCTTAGCCTTTCTTGGCGATTTGTATCATGCTGTCGGAAATAAACGAGCGGCGTACAAAAGCTACGAAAAAGTTTTGGAAATTGATACGGCAAATCTTGGAGTGCTTAATAATTATGCATATTATTTAAGTGAAGACAATAAAAATTTGGAACGCGCCCTTGAAATGTCAAAAAAAACAATTAATGCCGAGCCTGAAAATGCAACTTTTCTTGATACTTATGCCTGGATTCTGCATAAACTCGGACGCAACAATGAAGCGCAACCGATTTTTCGCAAGGCAATGACACTTGGCGGCAGAGAAAGCGCTGTCATTTTAGATCATTATGGCGATGTTCTTTTTGAATTGAAAGAATATAATACTGCGATACTTTACTGGGAAGATTCTCTTTCGAAAAAAGATGCGGTAAATGCAGATAAAATTCGTGTGAAAATTGAAAAATGTAAGAAAATAAAAAATAGAATAAAAAAATGAAAGGATTTCTAAAAAATATTTTGACTGTTGTTTTTTTATTTGTGGCTATCGCTTTGTTTGCACAATCGCCGGAAGAAAAATTAAAGAAAAGTAAGGAAAGTACCGAAAAAGAAATAGCGAAACTCAATAATCAAATTGCCGAAAACACCAAAGCGAAACGGTCAAAAACAAGTTATGTTTCATTGCTTAATAACCGTATTGCGCAGCGCAAAAAATTAATTCGCGATACCGATGTACAAATTTCCATTACAGAAAGCGAAATTGCAAAAAAAAATAAAAAAATAGATAACATACGCCAACAGATTAACCGCCTGAAAGAGTCGTATTCGGAATTGGTTGTAAATATTTATACCAATCGCAAAAAGGCGACGTGGTTGATGTATGTGTTTGCAAGCGAAGATTTTAGTCAGGCATATCGTCGACTGAAATATTTGCAGTCTTATGCAGATGTTATATTTGTTCAAGCAAAAAAAATTGAACAGACCAATCAACATCTAGCAAAAGAAATTGCCTTACTGTCGGATAAAAAACAGGAACTTGACAATTATAAATCTGAACGAAATCAAGAAATAGCAAGTCTGGCAAAAGATGAAGAAGAGGCGCAAAAAACATTGAAAGAACTGAAAAATGAAGAAGCAAAATTAAAAAAACAGTTGCAACGTAAGCATAACGATTTGGCGGCGCTGAATAAAAAACTTGAAGAACTTGTGAAAAAAGAATTGGCAAAAGATAAATCTACGGGATTTTCCAAATCGCCCGAAAATGTGAAACTTTCTGCAAATTTTGCGGCGAATCGAGGTCGCTTGCCATGGCCTGTGAAGCAGGGCAAAGTTGTAAGTTTTTTTGGAAGTCATTCAGTTAGCGACTATGTACAGTTAGATAACAAAACAATTGATATATCTACTGTTGAAGGCGAAAATGTTTTAGCAATTTTTGATGGAATTGTAACAAATGTGTTTCCGGCGGTAGGAATGAATCTTGGCGTTTTGGTAAAACATGGCGAATATTTTACTTTATATTGTCGGCTTGGAAGGGTTAACGTAAAAGCAGGCGATGTTGTAAAAACAGGAACTGTACTTGGAAAAGTTGCCACCCGAAACGATGATGATGGCGTGCAGTTAAACTTTGGTTTGTGGAAACAGTTTAATCCGCTTAATCCTTTGCTCTGGCTTTTAAAAAATTAGATTATAGTTATTCGACAAATATAAAATGATAAGATTTTTTACTGAAAATATTTCTTTCAAATTAATAAATCGCCGTAAAATAAAATATTGGATAACCAATGTTGTAGAAAGTGAAAATAAAAATATTGGCGATATCAATTATATTTTTTGTTCGGATAAATATCTTCTTAATATAAATAAAAAATATTTGCATCATAACTGTTTTACAGATGTTATAACTTTTGATTTTTGTGAAGGCAGTAAAATTTCAGGCGATATTTTTATAAGCATTGACTCTGTTCGTGCGAATGCAAGTAAATACAGGCAATTATTTATCGAAGAATTATATAGAGTAATGATTCATGGCATACTTCATCTCTGTTCGTATGATGATTCTACAAAATCCGAAATTGCCCTAATGCGCTCAAAAGAAAATAATTATCTTAAAAAAATCACAATTTAGATGCTTTATACTTTCGATATAATTGTTGTAGGCGGAGGACATGCCGGATGCGAAGCAGCAGCAGCAGCAGCAAAAATGGGTTCGCGCGTTCTTTTAATATCAATGGACATGACTAAATTTGCAGCGATGTCGTGCAATCCTGCTGTTGGCGGAGTTGCAAAAGGGCAAATTGTTCGAGAAATTGATGCGCTTGGCGGTTGCACAGGAATTGTTACCGATAAAACATCTATCCAATTTCGAATGCTTAATCGTTCAAAAGGTCCGGCGATGTGGAGCCCTCGCGCGCAGTGCGACCGTACTCTTTTTTCTGTTGAATGGCGAAAAATATTAGAAGAAAATATTAATCTTTCGTTTTGGCAGGATTTTGTTGTCCAACTTATTGTGAAAAAAAGTAAAGTTGAAGGACTGATAACGGCACTTGGCGTTAAATTTTATGCAAAAATTATAATTCTTACTACAGGAACGTTTCTTAATGGTAAAATTCATGTTGGAAGCGCACAACTTGCTGGTGGCCGAATTGGAGAAATGCCTTCTGTTGGAATTACCGAGCAACTTGTTCAGTTAGGATTTGAATCAGGAAGGATGAAAACCGGTACGCCTCCACGATTTGATGGAAGAACTGTAAATTTTGAAAAATTGACCGTTCAGCATGGAGATGAAAATCCATCTAAATTTTCTTTTCTACCCGAAATCAAGCCGGTGAAAAAACAAAAACCGTGTTATATCATTCGCACCTCGCCCGAAGTTCACCAAATTTTAGAATCAGGTTTTGACGAATCGCCTTTGTTTACCGGAATTATTAAAGGTATTGGTCCGCGCTATTGTCCAAGTATTGAAGATAAAATCAAAACTTTTTCGGATAAAGATTCACATCAATTATTTTTAGAACCCGAAGGCTTCGACACAAATGAATATTATTTAAGCGGTTTTTCATCGTCTTTGCCGTTAGATATTCAATATAGCGCATTGAGGAAAGTTGAAGGATTTGAAAATATTAGAATTTTTCGTCCCGGATATGCAATCGAATACGACTACTTCCCTCCTACCCAACTTTATCATACATTAGAAACAAAATTGATTGAAAATTTGTTTTTTGCCGGACAGATAAATGGAACAACCGGATACGAAGAAGCCGCTGCACAAGGATTGATGGCTGGCATAAATGCTCATTTGAAATTGCAGCATAACGAAAAATTTGTGCTTTCGCGCAATCAGGCATATATTGGCGTTTTGATTGACGACTTGGTATCAAAAGGCGTTGATGAGCCTTATCGAATGTTTACAAGCCGTTCGGAATATAGAATTTTATTGCGCCAAGATAATGCCGATGAGCGTCTTACCGAGTTGTCGTATAAAATTGGATTAGCATCTAAATATCGTTACAATGCCGTAACGACAAAGAAAAATGCGATACGGGAACTGCTGTCGCTTATTAATAACTGTTCAGTTTCACCCGATGAAATAAATCCTTATTTGGAATCAGTTGGTTCTGCTTTAATCAATCAAAAACGGAAACTTTCCGATATTCTTTCGCGCCCCGAAGTTTCCGTAAATAGCATTTTAACTGTATCAAGCATTGCCGGAAAGATTAATACCATAGGGAACCTTACATCGGAGATAATTGAAGAATCTGAGATTGCCATAAAATATTCGGGATATATTGAGCGCGAACACCTTCTTGTTGAAAAAATGAGCAGATTAGAAAAAGTGAAAATTCCTAAAACCTTTGATTTTTCAAAGGCGAGTATTACTATTGAAGCTCAACAGAAATTAAAAAAGATTATGCCTGAAACCATTGGACAGGCATCGCGAATTCCGGGCGTTTCTCCGGCTGATATTTCTGTTTTGCTTGTTTTGTTAGGAAGATAAAAATTGTTCCACATGGAACGTTATGCAATAAAACTACTAATTTATGTTCCACGTGGAACAATTTAAAATTTATAATGCCAATAATTATGAAAATGAATGAAAAAATAAAACAAAAGATTTTGCTTTTGCCCCATTCTCCCGGAATTTATCAATTTTTTGATGCACAAAATAAGATAATTTATATAGGGAAAGCAAAAGATTTAAAAAATAGAGTTGCATCATATTTTTTAAATCGCGTAAGCGCTAATAATCTTAAATTAAGAACCATGGTAACAAAAATTGTTGATATAAAACATATTGTTCTGGCAACCGAATCAGATGCTTTCTTTTTAGAAAATATTTTGATAAAAAAATATCAACCTCGATATAATATTTTATTAAAAGATGATAAAACCTATCCATGGATTTGTGTGAAAAAAGAAAACTTCCCCCGGTTGCTTGTTGTTCGCCACAGGCAAAATGATGGATCTAAATATTTTGGTCCTTATTCGTATGTATCGTCAATCAGGTTTTTGCTTGATTTGATTAAGCGCTTATATACATTGCGTACCTGTAATTTGCATCTTACACCGACATCAATCGCTCGCAAAAAATATAAACCTTGTCTTGAATATCATATCGGCAATTGCAAAGCTCCTTGCATTGGCAATCAAACAGAATATGAATATGATTTACAAATAGAACAGGTTTTATCAATATTAAAAGGCGATATTCAATATGTATTGAGATATTTGCGCAATGAAATGGATAAAGCCACTGTTGAATATCGTTTTGAAGATGCTCAATTATTGAAAGAAAGATACAATAGACTGGAAACCTACCAATCAAAATCAGTAATTGTCAGTTCTGTAATTAAAACAGCAGATGTTATAACAATTTTTGTAGAATCAACAATGGGTTTTGCCAATTTTATGCGTATTCTAAATGGAGCAATAGTTCTGTCGCAAACATTTGAACTTAGTCTTGGTATTGAAGATACGCGAGAAAGCCTGTTGAATTATGTAGTTGCCGATATGATTGATAGATTAGGCGATTTATCCTTTGAAATAATAGTTCCATTTAAACCCGACTTTGAATTCCCAAATCATGTTTTTACTATTCCAAATCGTGGCGATAAACTTAAATTACTTGAACTGTCATTTCGAAATTTGCGAACATATCAATTTGAACGATTGAAGCAAATACAAATAATTGATTCTGACAGGTATGCTATTCGTGTCCTTTCAAAACTCCAAAAAGCCTTGAAATTAGCAACGCTGCCTCGTCATATTGAATGCTTTGACAATTCCAATATAAATGGAACAAATCCTGTTGCCTCCTGTGTCGTTTTTAAAAATGGAAAACCAAGTAAAAAAGATTACAGAAAATACAACATAAAAACAGTTGTTGGCGCTAATGATTACGCTTCGATGCGTGAAGTCGTTTGGCGAAGGTATTCAAAATTTATTACCGAAAATATTGATATGCCGGATTTAATAATTACTGATGGAGGTCGGGGACAAATGGAAATTGTACGTAGAGTAATCAAAGATGAATTAAACTTAAATATTCCTGTTGCCGGATTGACGAAAGATAAGTATCATCAAACAAACGAACTTTTATTTGGTTTTCCCCCTGTTCAAATAGGAATAAAACCAACCGATCCTTATTTTAAATTATTGGCGGCTATTCAAAATGAAACACATCGCGTTGCCATTGAATTTCACAGAGATAAACGAAGCAAAGCAATGACTGGCACGCAGTTAACCGATATTCGGGGAATAGGCGAAAAAACGGCGCAAAAATTATTAGTGAAATTCAAAACATTATCACGGATAAAGGCTGCAACGGTTAGCGAATTGTACGAAATAATTGGCGAAAAAAAGACAAAAAATCTATTAAATTATTTTGCGAAAAAAAATAATAAAAATATAGTTTAAATGTCTATAAATTAAAACAAAATTATTAATTTTGCTAAAAATAAATACACATAAAATGAAAACGAAATTCAAACATTTTTTACCGTATGTAGCGGCGATTTTTATATTTTTAATAATTTCTGTCGGCTATTTTACACCTGCCATTTTTCAAGGGAAAACATTGTTTCAAGAAGATATACGCAGAGGAGCAGGCATGGGCAGAGATTTGAACGAACATGTAGCTGCAACAGGAGAAAGAAGCTTATGGTCATCACGAATGTTTTCGGGGATGCCGTCTTATCAAATAACTCCGAATTATAAAACAGCGCCCGTTTTGCGCGAAATGAGAAATGCTTTTGAAGGATGGTTGCCGTCGCCGGCAAACCACCTTTTTGCCTATATGCTGGGCTTTTTTATTTTGCTGCTGGCGTTGCGTATAAATCCGTGGTTGGCAATGGTTGGCGCTATTGCTTATGCTTTTTCTTCGTACTTTTTAATTATTATCGAAGCCGGGCATATTTGGAAAGTCTGGGTGCTGGAACTCATCCCGCCAACGATGGCAGGAATTATTTGGGCTTATCGCGGAAAATTTTTGGAAGGAGGCGTTGTTACCGCTCTGTTTTTTGCCTTGCAAATAGTTTCAAATCACATTCAAATGACATATTACTTTTTGTTGTTTGTCGGTGTGTTTATAATCTGCCGATTGGTTTACGATATTCGAAAACGCCAGATTGCAAAATTTTTTAAAGCGACTATAGTTTTATTTATTGCAGGATTGATTGGATTTGGAGCAAATGCCACTAACCTTATTTTATCAGCAAAACATTCTGCGCAAACTATTCGCGGAAAGTCGGAATTGACAGACAGTATTGCGAATAAAACAAGCGGACTCGACCCTAATTATGCTACGCAGTGGAGTTATGGTATTGGAGAAACATTTACCTTATTAATACCGAATACCAAAGGCGGAGCCTCTGAACCGATTGGTTATGCTAAACAAAAAAATGGACAATGGCAGCCCGATAGCAATAAAAATAAAGCAGCCTTAAAGAAAATTACTGATAAAAATGTACGGGACTATCTTGCAAGACAACAAAGCTATTGGGGCAAACAACCATTTACATCCGGTCCTGTGTATGTTGGCGCTTTCATTTTGTTTTTGTTTATTTTCGGTCTCTTTGTTGTCAAAGGATATTTAAAATGGGCTTTGCTTGCCGGAACGGTTTTTTCCATTTTGCTTGCGTGGGGACATAATTTTATGTGGTTTACCGATCTGTTTCTTCATTATTTTCCGATGTACAATAAATTTAGAACAGTTTCGTCTATATTGGTTGTTGCCGAACTTACAATTCCTGTGCTTGCCGTATTGGCATTGTGTAAAATTGTAGAAAACCGACAACTTCTAACTGAAAAAAGAGAAGCATTTCTTCTAAGTTTAGGTTTTACAGCAGGATTAGCGTTCATTTTTATTCTTTTACCTCAATTGTTTTTTGATTTTTCTTCTCCGCAAGATTTTGATACATTAAAAGCTCAAGGTCTTTCTAATACAGTGATATTAAATATTATAAACGATTTGGAATCTGTCCGTATTTCAATTTTCCGCAGTGATGCCTGGCGCAGTGTAATTATTATTTTAATCGGCGCTGGACTCTTGTGGCTCTACCGCGCCAAAACGATAAACAAATCATTATTAATTGCATCTGTTGCCATTCTTACTTTATTCGATTTGGCGAATGTCGATAAACGCTACCTGAACAACAACGACTTTTTACAAAAAAATGAAACTAAAACCGTTTGGGTAAGCACAGATGCCGACAGGCAAATTCTGAAAGATAACAACCCGAATTTTCGAGTATTTAACCTGTCGCTTTCCGCATTTAATGATGCAAGTACTTCGTATTATCACAAATCAATCGGAGGCTATCACGGCGCAAAATTACGCCGCTATCAGGATCTAATTGATAAATATCTTAATTCGGGGAATAGGAGCGTGTTATCTATGTTAAATACAAAATATTTCATTCGATTTGCAGACTCTAATAATAGCGGAAAGTTAATAATTCAGCGTAATCCGGACGCATTGGGTAACGTCTGGTACATTGATAGTGTGCGTATTACGGTTGATCCGAACGAAGAAATTGAAGCCATTGGTGAAGTTAATTTGAAAAATACAGTCGTTGTTGATAAACGCTTTGAAAATCAGTTGGAAAACTTTATATATCAAGTAGATAGCACTCGTGCAATTGAGATGACCGACTATAAAATTAATGATATAAAATACAAATCAAATTGTGCAGCAGAACAAATCGCCGTTTTTTCTGAAATTTATTACGATGACGGGCTGACGCGCTGGGAGGCTTTCATTGACGGGAAGCCTGCGCCGCATTTCCGCGCCAACTACGTGTTGCGCGCCTTGCGCGTGCCTGCCGGCGAACATACAATAGAATTTGTGTTCAAACCGAAAGC
>JAITLJ010000008.1 GCA_031277925.1 Prevotellaceae bacterium
TGTTTATTCTGAGATGGCCTACCATTCACGATACAAAAACATACCATTCGGAAGATTTTTTTATTTTGCGTGTTATTTTACGCTATTTTTGCGGCAATTATTAATTGATATTTTTTTAATAAAATATGAAAACAAGAGCGTTTTTTGCGGTTTTTCTTGCATATTTAAGTAATGGGGTAATTCTGACCGCACAAACCAGAGTAGAAGGTAAGATTGCAGATGAAAAAGGACAACCGGTAACAGCATATAATATAAGTGTTTTAAACAAGATTGATTCGTCGTTTCGGACAACGAAACACTTTACGACGGATACATTTTCGATTGAAATACCGTCGTTGCAATGTCTTATGAAAATTTCGAGTTTCGGTTTTAAGGAGATATTCGTCCCGCTTCCCGAAAATCGGGGTTCGGAGAGAATACATTTGGGAACAATACACCTGCCGGCTGTATCATACGATTTGACAGAAGTTGTGGTTACGGGCAAAAAACCGTTTATGACTATACAGAGCGACAAGTTGATTTACAATATCGAAAATTCGACGATAAGCAATGCAGGGACTGTGATCGACCTCCTGAAACAAACGCCATACATCATCGCCTATCAGGACGACAATATTACCATTGCAGGAAAAGATAAAACCATGATTTTAATTAACGGCAAACGGGTCAGAAACAATGAAGAACTGCGAGTACTCAATTCGGCGCAAGTCAAGCAGGTAGAAATCATCGAAAATCCATCGGCAAAATACGAGGCGGAAGGACATGCCGTAATCAACATCATCTTGCGGAAAATTACCAGCCGGGGATTGACAAGTTCCGTTTACGCGGGACATCGACAGGGCAAACGGGGAACTCAATTCCTTAATCCCGAAATATCGTATCAGATAAACAAACTGCGTCTCTGGGGAAATGTCGGAGGCGAATTATCCCGAAGCGGTGGAAAAAACGAAAATTGGACAAAATATGAAAAAGAAAACTATCTGTTCAAGACTCATTATTACGATTTATATCTGAAAAGGAAAGGAACGGACTTTACATATAATACAGGGATTGATTATAATTTCAATTCACTAAGTTCGTTAAGTGTTTATTGGGATGGATATTTGTCAAATAGCACAGGGGAAAGAATTTCGAATATGGAAATTGAAAAAAATAATTTGATATATCCGACTTTGCAAACCGAAAATAACGATAAACGTAAACCTCAATTAAATTCTGTCGGGATCAACTATTCGTATAATGGCAAGTCGGGCAGTAAAATAACTTTTATGGGCGATATAACAAATTACAAATCAGTCTTAGATAACACAATATCGGAAACGAATATGGCTTCGTTATATGTAAACGAAATGAGAAGTTTTGCCGACACAAAACACAAATTATATTCGGCGCAAACCGACGTCGAAATTCCGGTATCAGACAAAAACAGACTTGAATTTGGGGGTAAAATTTCATCCATAGATAACGACAACAATTTTCTTTTTGAAAGATTAACCGCACAAAATCAATGGTTGACCGATGATATGTTTACTAACATCTCCGGTTATTCGGAACAAATTTTGGGTATGTACGCACTTTGGTCGGGAAACATCAAGACTTTGCAATATTCCGCAGGTTTCCGCATCGAAAATACATGGATTGAAAATATGTCGGATAACGAAATCATCTATAAAAATGCCAATTTTCAGTTTTTCCCAAACGCTTCGCTTACTCTGCCAACCGAAAATATGACATACCGGATCAGTTATACGCGCCGTATAAGTCGACCGAATTATTCATCCATGAACAATAACTTGTTCTATATTGATACGTTGTCTGTCCGCAGAGGAAATCCTTTTTTGCGTCCAACCATTTACAATACGGCGGCGTTCAATCTGTTGTACAGAAAAAAGATCAATGCAAGCATATCGTATTCGTATATCGAAGCGCCTTTAGACATGTTATATATTAACGATAAAGAAAATATTGAACATTATGTTGTCTTAGTTGAAAATGTAAAAAATACATGGTCGGTGAGCGCCAATCTCGGCGGAAGTTTCAATGTAGGAAAATGGAGTACGCAACCTTTCGTTTCGTTTTCGTACAGTCCGGTACGAATAATCGACGATGACGTTGTCTATACTTTTCGCAATCCCGGATATACTATTAGAAGTATCAATCAAATAGAATTACCCCGAAATTACGCGCTCGACGCGACAGTCGCGTTTATCCAACCTGCGCACAGTTTCAAAAAATTCGGCGAACAGTTGGATTATACATTGGGATGTACCAAGAAATTATTGCAAAACAGACTGATTCTGCAAGGTTCGGCAAAATATGTATCCAAAATATGGTCGCAGGAACATAATTACAGTTACAAATACACTTTATTTGAATGGCAAGGAAACACTTACGGATTGTCGTTTATCGTAAGCGCAAGATTTTATTTAAACAACAACAGTAAATCGATTAAAAAAAATAAAACAAGCAGCGAAGAGGAAATAAAAAGATTTTAATCGGTAACATACTTAAGAAATGAATATATAAAAACATACAAAATAAATATAATATAATTAAAAAGTTAAAGAACATGAAAAAGATTAAATTAGCGCTCGTTATTTTTTTACTTGTCACTTCGTTGACAAACAAAGCCCAAACAAGATTCAAGGCGTCGCCGAAACTCTGGACCGAATTTGCCGATACTACAGCAAACGGAATAATAAAATCGTTAGACAGTTTGTTGTCCGGAATCGAAAACAGGAATATAGATACGACATTGATTGATAAAGACAATTATGATTTTAATTACAACTTTTTTTTCTATCTGAAAGGGATAGAAACGAAAGATACTGTGCATAATTATTTTAAGGGACAATTAATCAATTTGTATCTCATTGAACCTGCACAATATGTATTGACATTGATATATACAAATAATGATGAAATCGGCAGGATATTTACGTTTTTGGCAAAAGAAAAGAATGGCAAATATGTCTTTGCCAATCCTGTGCAATATAATACAAAGCATTGGAAAACTGCAACAATAGGCACAATAACAATTTACTATCCCGATACGATAAATGTTAATCGCGCAAAGGATTTCGACCGTAAAAATGTCATGATGGCTTCAAAACTCAATCTGCCTGTCATGACTCTGGAAATGTATATGAGCCGCAATTATCAGGAAGCGCTGCAATTGCAGGGATGTTTATATGAATATAGAAGTAATGGATATACTAATAGCGGAGATATTGTTGACCCGAAAACCGTATTTTCGGTTAAAAATGATGAGGATTTTTCGCATGATGTTCTCCATATGTACGCGGCAAATATTAGAGGTAAAATACGAAATACCGCTGCTGAAGAAGGAATTGCGTATTTGTGGGGAAATGCTTATCATGCCGACAGTAAAGGAAAAATCCCCGACCAACAGGAACTTGTTCCTGTTCTGCAACAATATATCAAATCGCACCCCGAAGCTAAACTGTTGGATTTGTTTGACAAAAATCCTAACGTACTGGCTGAATACGGCTATCCGAAACCAATATCGGTAAAAGCAATAATTTCAGGCCTTATCTGCGAAGAATTAGAGAAACAAAAAGGCGTAGAAGGTATTATCGAACTGATGAAATGTGGACGCGGAGATGATAATTTCTTCAAAAGCATTGATAAATTGATGCATATAAACAGGAATAATTTTGACGCCGAAGTCCGCAAATTATTATCCAATTCACAGACGAACGATTAAAATACCATTGCCATTATGCAAAAATATTTGATAATATCAAACCGTTATCATATTGCAGTGCGGTAAATTTTTATCATATATTGAATAAATTTTTATTAACTTTAAATTTTATTTTAGAATTTTCATTAAATATTTATGACATCAAAAACAACGTACAAACATACAGTTCAACTTTCGGAAATTGATTTTTCGCTGCGAGCAACCATAATTTCGATGATTGGTTATATTCTTGATATTGCGGGCGTTGATGCCGACAGCAAAGGATTTGGCATAAAAAAACTTGGCAGCAAAAATCATTCGTGGGTAATATCGCGCATGGCTTTGGAGTTTTACAGATTGCCTTATCAGTACGAACAGATTCAAATCTCAACCTGGGTCAACGATTACGGTAAATTGCTTACTGTGCGAAATTTTACGATAGCAGATGAAAAAAACGATTTGATATTTGCCGCCGTAACGCAATGGGCGATGATTGATATATCTACGCGCCAACCTTTGGATTTGAGATATGTTGAAGAATACAATAAATATCTGTGCGCCGAGCCGTCGCCTGTCGAAAATCCACGCAAAATTACGGCGATTAATCCACAAAAAACTGTAATTCACAATGTTGTATATAGCGATATTGATTTCAATCGACATGTAAATTCTTTGCGCTATCTTAGTCTGATGGTCGATATGTTGCCAATTGAATTATTGACGACTGCAAATCCGACTCATGTTGAAGTTAACTTTTTGCGCGAATCGCAATATGGAGATATTCTTACAGTTGGCTGCGAACAGAGCGAAACAAAATCGCTGTTTGAAATAAAAAACAGTAGCAACATTGCAATTTGTCGCGCATCAATCGAATGGAAAAAATAATATAATAATGGAAGAACTTAAATTACCGCTTAAGGCAAACAAAAAAGAACTTTACAAATGCCTGACCGAACAGATAAAATCGCTTGTTGGAAACGAAAAAAATATAATTGCCAACATGGCAAACGTTTCGGCTGCAATACGACAATCATTTGATTTTCTTTGGGTTGGATTTTATTTGTGCGAAAATGACAGCGAACTCGTACTTGGTCCTTTTCAAGGCTCAATTGCCTGTATGCGTATAAAATTCGGACAAGGCGTTTGCGGCATGGCGTGGAAAGAGCAACGCACTGTTATTGTTGACGATGTCGATAAATTTCCGGGACATATTGCTTGCTCTTCGGCTTCAAAATCCGAAATAGTAGTTCCGCTTTTTAAGCATAAAAAAATTTTTGCCGTACTCGATATTGACAGCGACAAATTAAATGCTTTTGACGATATTGATAAAACAGCGCTGGAAAACATGATGAAAATAATAATAAAAGATTAAAACAAAAAAAGCAATCGCGCCGTATATGCGAACAAAATTTTTTGTTTTTTTTCGCAAAATGATAAAGTCGGTTAAAGCAGTTACTATTTAATAATTTACATGTGAATTATATACTTTAAATAATAATATATATTGCTAAAATACAGTAGAGTAGGGCTGATGCAATTTGTAAATAATTTTAATATTTTTATTCGGAAAATTTTATATTTTACTTTGAATATTCGGAAAGGTTTTATCATATTGTATGATATTTTTCTGGCTTTTTTATGCAAAAACAGCGAAAAATCAATTCAATTATTTGTGCGGTGAATCAGTGGTTTTTTTTGACATAACTGTTTTATTTTAATGCAGTTATCAAAAAAAATATGTTTCAGCCTTGACTGTTATGCAAAGCTGCCATCAAAATGCAATTTGTGTAGATTGATTATCAACAAAATACATGTAATTTGGGCTATTTTGGTACCGTTTTTGTATAAGTAATATTGAACAGCATAAAATTAGGATATGTCGGAACTGTTGGATTTCTGTTTTCGGCAGTTTTTTATTTTTGCTCTCGATTTTAACTGATTTATTATTAATTTTGCAAATTATTTACATTACAAAACAGTAAAAAAATTAAATAAAATGAACAAAAAAGTTATATTAATTATCCTCGACGGCTGGGGAATAGGCAAACATGACAGCACTAACGCCATTTACACACAGGGTGAACCATATATCGATTTGCTTAAAGAAAAATATAAAAATGCACAACTTGCCGCTTGCGGAATAGATGTTGGCTTGCCCGAAGGACAAATGGGAAATTCCGAAGTCGGACATTTGAACATCGGCGCCGGACGCGTTGTTTATCAAGATTTGGTGAAAATAAATCTGGCTTGCGCCGATAATTCGATAATGCAAAATGCAGAAATAATAAAAGCATTTTCGTATGCAAAAGAAACAGGAAAATCCATACATTTTTTAGGCTTGGTTTCGGATGGCGGAGTTCACAGTTCGCTGGAACATCTGTTCAAACTTTGCGATATTTCAAAGGAATACAATATCAAAAATTCGTTTATACACTGTTTTATGGATGGCAGAGATACTGATCCGCACAGCGGTAAAAAATTTATTGCCGAACTTTTAAATCATGCAAACAAAACAAATGTAAATATTGCAAGTATTGTAGGGCGATATTATGCAATGGACAGAGATAAACGCTGGGGACGAATAAAAGATGCATACAATTTGCTTGTAAACGGAAAAGGCAAGGCATTTACAGATATGGAAGCGGCAATGCAACAATCGTACGCCGAAGGAATTACAGACGAATTTGTAAAGCCCATAGTAAATGCCAGTGTTGACGGACGCATAAAAGAAGGCGATGTTGTGATATTTTTCAATTTCCGAAACGACAGAGCCAAAGAACTTACTTTTGTTCTTTCTCAACAAAATATGCCCGAATATGGAATGCATACGATTGAAAATCTGCAATATTATTGCATGACGCCTTATGATGCATCATTTGAAGGTTTGCATGTAATTTTCGATAAGGAAAATGTAACAAATACGCTTGCCGAATATATAAGTTCGAAAGGAATCAGACAGTTACACATAGCCGAAACAGAAAAATATGCTCATGTAACCTTCTTTTTCAACGGAGGACGCGAAGAACCTTTCGGCAACGAAGACCGTATTCTTATCAATTCGCCGAAAGTTGCAACCTACGACCTGAAACCCGAAATGAGCGCATACGAAGTAAAAAACGCTTTGGTAGAACAAATTAAAACACAAAAATACGATTTTATAGTTGTCAATTTTGCCAATGGCGATATGGTTGGTCACACAGGCGTTTACGAAGCGATAAAAAAGGCCGTTTTTGCAGTTGATAATTGTGTAAAAGATGTTGTTGAAACAGCAAAAGAAAACAATTATGAAATAATAATCATTGCCGACCACGGAAATGCCGACAATGCAATAAACGAAGATGGAACGCCAAATACGGCACATTCGCTTAATCCTGTTCCATTTATAGTTGTAAGCGACAGAATAGCCGAAATTGAATCGGGAAGACTTGCCGATGTTGCGCCAACCATTCTCACGCTTATGGAAATTGATATTCCAAAAGAGATGAAAGGAAAAAATCTGGTAAAATTACAACAGATATAAAAGCAAGAACTACAAAAGTAATTAGTCGTTTCTTAAAAAGGAGCGAAATGGTTCATTATTAATAAATTATAGACATAAATATTAATAATAAACGGTTTCATTGGTTTTTAAGGCGCGACTAATACCAAATCGTAATTACAAATTGATATTTAAAAAAACAGATAGTCCTGAATTTTCAACCAAATTATTTTTGCATGTGTACCGTCATTTGCGGGAACGGAATGTCAATTCCCTGTTCGTTGAACGCATTGTAAACATTTTCGTTCATATTGTATTTTACCGTCCAGTAATCTTCTGTTTTAGTCCACGAACGCAAAGTGATTACTACGCAACTGTCGGCAAGCGATGAAACAAATGTTGATGTTGCAGGTTCGTTTAAAATTCCGCTTTCGTTTGCTGCAATATTTTCGATAATTTCTTTTGCCTGCTTTAAATTTGTACCGTATGCAACTGTAAAATCAATATCGATACGGCGAATATTTTCTTTTGTATAATTTGTCAGCGGCGAACTTATCAACATGGAATTGGGAACAAAAACAGTTTTATTGTCAGGCGTTTTTATTTCGGTCATAAAGATGTGTATTTGCATGATTGTACCCAAAAAGCTTTGACATTCGACAAAATCGCCAACTTTAAATGGTTTAAATAATAAAAGAACAATTCCGCCTGCAAAATTTTGCAAGGTTCCAGAAAGCGCCATGCCTATTCCAACGCCGATAGCAGCAAGCACCGCCGCAAATGACATTGTTTCTACTCCCAAAATCTGAACCGCTATTATCAATACTGTGATTTTAAGCACAATATTGCATAACGAACGTAAAAACGAACATAATAAACGGTCGGTATTACGATGTTCCAATGCTTTGATAAACAGTTTTGTGAGTTTTTTTGTTATCCAAAAACCAATGACAATTATAATGATTGCCGCTAATAATTTTAATCCTGCTCTTATTCCCCAATTAATGATTTGAGGAACAAAATCGGTTACTATCAAATCAAGTTTTTCTTTTACAGGAATAGAATCTGTCGCAAGCAATTCTTTTGCTTGCAAAGCGATGCTGGATGTTGATGCTATAATACTGTCGTTCATAATTTTGTTATTTTGCGAATGCAAAGGTGATAATTTTTTTTGAAACAATTATTTTTTTGAATATCTTTTTTATACAAATTTAATTTAATTGCCTGATAAATACGTCTTATCTCCATATTTAATTGACCATTAATAAATGTTGAAACCATCATTATTAATAAATTGTAAGCGCAAATTATCGAATAAAAATACCGAGTTTTATATATACAGGCAAAAATTCGGCAAAATATGAACAATTGTTTTCTTCTATAAACATGTGTCCCTGGCGGGACAGTTTTTTTCGTCATTGCACTAAATATCTGTCCGAAATTTTTAATGTATTAACATTGTCTTTTTTTATTCGTAAGGAACGACTGTTTATCAACAGTTTGTTTCTTAGTTTAATGGCAAATGCTGTTTATTTTATTGAAATATTGCATGTTACAGGATGCCTTACAAATTGCGGTCAAATATTTTGCCTGTAAATCAGCATTTTGCAAACTGTAACATATTTATAATGCACGACAATAACAAAAAATGATTATTTTTTGACCTGAAAATCCCAATAAATAGGTATTTCCTGCAAGATAAACAGTGAATATCTTTGCAGTTATTT
Organism: Prevotellaceae bacterium; assembly: GCA_031277925.1. Lineage (GTDB taxonomy): Bacteria > Bacteroidota > Bacteroidia > Bacteroidales > UBA932 > JAIRKV01. The sequence goes on from JAITLJ010000008.1 coordinate 8,912, forward strand.
TTGATGTTTATGATAAACAGATATATGAAACACAAACAAATGTGCAGTAATTGTCTGAAAACAAATATTTTATACGATTAAAAACAATTTTTTAAAATGATTAAATTAAAATTTTACTTTTTATTATTTATTTTGATATTCACACTGCCTGCGTTTTCACAAACTGATAAAACATTATCTGACAAATCGGACACACTCAGACACGACAATTTGGATGAAGTTATTGTATTGGGAAAAAGCAAGGTAAGAGAAATTAATGAATCGGCATACAATGTAGTCAGCATCGACACACGACTGCTGCATAATACAACGTTGAGCCTGACGCAAACGCTCGACCGCATTTCGGGAGTAAAGATAAGAGAAACAGGCGGAGTCGGTTCTAATGCGCAAATTTCAATCAACGGCTTCAGCGGACGGCATATTAAGGTATTTATGGACGGAATGCCTATGGAAGGTTTCGGCTCGTCGTTTCAACTGAACAACATGCCTGTTAATTTAGCCGAACGTATTGAAGTTTACAAAGGCGTTGTCCCCGTAGAATTTGGCTCGGATGCTTTGGGCGGCGCCATAAATATCGTTACGCGACAAACAAAAAATACATATCTTGATGTTTCGTATTCCTACGGCTCGTTCAATACTCACAAATCAAACCTGAGTTTCGGACATACAATGCAAAACGGACTTGTATTTCAGGTGAATGCCTATCAAAACTATTCGGACAACAACTATAAAGTGAAAACAAATCTGCTGGATTTTGCTTCAAGCCATTATTCAACCGAAGAATACTGGTTTAAACGCTTCCACGACAATTATCACAACGAAGCCGTGATTGCCAAAGTGGGCGTTGTTAACAAGGTTTGGGCTGACAGGTTTTTGATAGGAATAACTTTGAGTCAGGAAAAAGCCGACATTCAACATGCCAATTTAATGCAAATCGCCTACGGAGGCAGAGAACGCAAGGCAAAAAGTATTATCCCGACTTTGAATTATGAAAAGCGAAATTTATTTGTTCAAAATCTGAATTTGTCAATAACTGCAAATTATAACAACGTAAAAAACAATAATTTGGATACTGTTGCAGGGCGATATAACTGGAAAGGAGAATTTGAACCGAAAGGCTCGAAAGGCGAAAGCGGACAATATTCGTTGAGTGAATTTTACAATAGAAATGCCTATTTAACAGCCAATCTTAATTACAGACCAAACGACAAACATTATTTTGCAGTGAACAATCTGTACAGCAATTACACGCGCAAAACCACAGATGCGGCGGCAAATCACGAAAACAGTACGGCAGCAACTTTTATGCGCCGCACAAACACCAAAAATGTTTTAGGACTTTCGTACAGATTTGAACCGAGCAAACGATGGAACACTTCGGCATTTTTCAAATATTACAAAGTAGATGTAAGAGGACCTGTAAATACTTCGGCTTCAACAAGTACAGTAACATACGAAGAACGCGAAAAATCCTTTTCGACAACAGGCTACGGCATTGTGATGACATATTTTTTAACAGAATCGTTTCAACTCAAATCATCGTATGAAAAAGCATATCGCCTGCCTTCGGAACGAGAACTTTTTGGCGATGAAGTGCTGGAAGTCGGTGATGCGTCGCTAAAACCAGAAAACAGCCAAAACATTAATTTCAACCTCAGTTACAGTAACGTTTGGCATAATACACATTCGGCATATATCGATGTTGGATTAATTTACAGAGATACAAGAGATTATATAAGACGCCAAATAGAACAGCGCTATGGCGGAGCCTTTTATACAAATCACGGCAAGGTGCTTAATCTCGGTATTGACGCCGAAGCAAGATATTTCTACAAAAACATATTTTCCATCGGCGGCAACATAACCTATCAGGATATAAAAAGCATGGAAAAATATACGGCAAACAAAACAGTTGATATTAATTACAAAGCCCGAATGCCGAACGTTCCCTATCTGTTCGGAAACATAGATGCCGGCTATAACATCAACAATGCTTTGGGCAAGGGAAATACTTTGTCGTTAGGTTACAACCTGCGGTACATTCATTCATTTTTACGCAGCTGGCTAAGCGAAGGAGCAATCCGTACGATTCCAATGCAACTGTCGCATGATGTCAATTTGACTTATACGCTGAAAAACGGAAAATACAACATTTCGTTTGAAGTAAAAAATATTGCGGACGAAATACTGTACGACAATTACAGTTTGCAAAAACCCGGACGCAGTTTTACAATAAAATTAAGATATTTTTTCTTTAGTAATAATTTTAAATAATCTTTAATAATAATAATTTTAAATAAATTTTAATTATGAGTACAAAAAAATCAATTTTCAAAAAAGTAGTTTTAACAGCAATTACAGGATGTTTGTCATTGGCATTTATTTCATGCAGCGACGACAATCCCGCTCCTAAATCAGTAGGAGCGTTTTTCCTGTCGGTAAACGGCGAAACCGCTGAATATATTATTCAAACCGACAATCTTGAAACAGGCGATTTATCTATTGCCAGCAACAGAGAAGAACTGGAACAGACAGGACATACATGGATATTCAACAACAATCCATCTGTCGCTCTTGGTTTAATCTATCAGCAGGGAGATCCCGGAATAGGACTCGCATTTGGCGTTGATGCAAACGGAAACTTAAAGGATCTGGCGAATTTCCAAATCACTTCACGATTTACATCTTATGGATTTTTCGACAAATACGCTCTGACAAGCGTAGGCGGAATAACTCCTGCCGACGATGCCAACCGTTCGGATTATGTTACGTTCAATTTTATCGACTTGCAAAACGGTCTTGTCTTGCAGGAAAAAACAATTCCTACGCTGAATATCACAGGTAACGGCCAGCAAGCGACTTTTTCGGGTATTGTTGACATGGGAAATGGCGAATTTTTAACAGGTCTGGTCGTTTCGCAACCTAAAGACCCAGGCCAGACAGGCGGAGCAAGTTCAGGAACAATAACCTATCCCGACAGTTGCTGGGTTGCAGCTTTCGACGCCAGCTTGAACTTGAAACGTATTTACAGAAGCGACAAGTTAAGTTATTCTTCGGGACGTTTCCGCTCTCAATACTATTCGCAAATCGGAAAAGCCAGCGATGGAAGCATTTATGTGTTTTCGGGTTCGTACGAAAGCACAACAACGCGCCCATGCGGAGCATTGAAAATCAATAAAAATGCAACGACTTTCGACGAATCTTACTATTTCAATATTCAGGAAAAAACAGGCGGTTATCGATTCCGTAAGGTTTGGCATGTTACAGGAAATTATTTCATGCTTGAAATATATAATGATTTGACGCCTACGGCTACAGGCGCAGCCTCTCGATACGGAATAGTAAATGTTGAAACAAAAACATTCAGCTGGATAAATGGAATTCCTGCAAATGACAAAATAACAGGAACAGGCTTGCCAATGGCTTACGAAGGTAAAATGTATTTCCCGATAGTTGAAGAAGGCGCATATCCTGCTGTTTATATCATCGACCCGACAACTGCATCGGCGCGCAAAGGCATAAGCATAACAGGAGCATCAAGCCTGAATGCAATAGGACGACTGACTTATCAGTAATACAAATATTTATGTGATTCACGAAGAACGGCAATATGAAAATATATTGCCGTTCTTTGTGAATTTATTAAAAATAAAATACGGCTTATGCTTTATTGTTGCTCCTTACGAATAAAAAAAAGACAATGATAAAACATAAAATTTTCGGACAGTTATTTAATTAAATGGAAAAAAAATGTCCCGTTAGGGACAGAATGTTGGTAAAAACGACATATCTCCGTGCACCACGTGCGGATTTATCACAAATGACTTGAAAAACCGCCGGTGCTCCGCACGTATTCGTTGTTGCGGCAAAATTCTACTAATATGCAGTCCCTAGCGGGACAGGCAGAAAGCCGTAATTTTCATAACCTAATAAGTTTTCTGCATGTTGATTATTAGAAAAGGACAGCCAAATACAATCCAAAAGATGAATAGCAAGAAAAGGACGGCATAGGCTTCGCAGGCGGGGTACCCGCTTCGGCGAAGATTGCGTTAAAACAGAATTCCGTCGAACGAAGTGAGACATTATTCTGTTAGCAATCGAGCCGTTTAGCGGGTCGCCGAGAACCGAGTTTACGAGTTCGCCGAAGGCAACGCAAGCCTTGATTTTTTGCTCACGCTGTGTTTGTTTTTTATTGGTGTTCGCGAACTCCGCTACGCTTCGGTTGCTTCTTTTGTATCAAGACAAAAGAAGAAAGAAATATATCCCGCTATGAATTGTTTATTGGCAAAAACGACGTATCTCCGTGCATTGCGTGCGGGGTCGCCCCAAATGACATGAAAAACCGCCGGCGCTCCGCACGTACTCGTTGTTACGGCAAAATTTCTACTAATATGCAGTCCCTAGCGGGACAGGCT
>JAITLJ010000022.1 GCA_031277925.1 Prevotellaceae bacterium
CATGTAACCTAATGCACGCACGTAGTAATGAGGAAGATATGTCTGCGAATTTGTGTAAGTATTTTCGTAAGTGTTGGTTTCGGAATATGTTGGAGTTGCAGAAGATGCACTGCTAAACATTTCCGTTTTCAACAGTCTTCATCTTGTAAACTGCTTTGATGAAACAGGAGCAACTATATTGTTAAGTGTGGAGTGTGTATAATTGGAATTATTTACCGACCATGTTTTATAAGTTCCGCTATGATAAGTTTTTTCAGGTACGGAAATATAAGTAACAGTATCCATATATCCGGGCATTGTACTGTTGGTAAAACTGTATTCCATCACGCTACCATCGTTTAATATTTCCTGTACCTTACTGTATTCAATATGTATATTGTTAAATTCGGTAAGATCATTCGACCGAAATTGCATATTGTTATCATTTACGCCTGAACCTGTAAGATTTGCAGAATATTTTATATAATATCTCGGTATATTCAACAATATTCCAAAACTTGTATCATCACTGTTTTTGTAGTTATATGTTCTTGTTGCTATAAGAGAATTTTCATTGTTGTTACTGTAATTTTTTATTGCATTTACTCTTAATCCACCGCAAGTTCCGTATGTATTTACAAGTTGAGATATAAAACTGTTTGATGATGAACGTTTAATTGCTTTATTATAATTATGACTTCCATATTCAAAGCTATAACGCCCGCCTGTTGGATAAGTTATTTGATTTAACATTCCACATTTGCCATATTCAAGAGAATGATCATAAGATACAATGAAAGATTCATCCAAAGTGGTACTGTTAAGGTATGTTCTATTAAGAAAATAAATATTTGTATTGTTGCTATTATTCTGCCCGTTATAATATCCCCAGCGGTCAACGCTGAATGTACCGTTTGCAGGATAGGGATATGAGGAATTGTTCCAGTTGTGATAAGCCATGGTGTAAGTTCCTTCTCCATGTGTGGTTATATCTTTAAGATAATTTGTTCTGGCTCCGTTTGTGTTTTGCATGTAAGTAAGATTACATTCTTTAACCTTTGTGGTTGTGCCATTCAATTTGCTGTTTACCACAATACTTGAAAGCAATACGCTTTCGTCATTTATTTCAACCAAAGATCCCTTATTTGCACGATACTGATCTTTCTTTCCTGTTACCGGCGTGTAATGAGTGAATTTTATTTCTGCAACGGCAGTATTATTTACATCATTTACAGTAATTGTTTTGAGAATAGGCACATAAGTAGTATTTTCGCTGATATAATGTTCTTTGTCATTTATCACCTTGCTAATATTTTTACTTTCGATGTAAATACCATAATTGAATAGAGACCCGCTTAATCCATAAACATGCGAATAATAAGTGCCTGTAGAATAAAATCCTGCAGGATTATAAATCAATATTTTCTTTTGTTCATAATCAAAAGTAACAGTTCGCCCATTAGGCGCTATTATCTTAGTCAGATACCATGTATTTGCTATGTTATATTTAAATTCCGTAGTGCAAAATAATCCTGACAAAACAGAATATGCTACGTTTGACGATACCATATCGCAATTGAAAATATATTTATAGCCATCGGGAGTATATATGTTTATTGACATAAAAACATTTAAAACAAAATTATTTACAGGCGCATTGCCGTTATTATATTCTATTTCTATTTTAAGATTTTTACTGTCAATATTAGTATTGTAAATATGAATACTGTCGTTTAATCCTAAATGAAATGCTCCCGAATACCCCATAAAGTTAAAGTGAAATATATCGGGCTCTGCATCATACAGATATACATTAGCAGACTTTGGAGCATAGTGTATATCTCCATTTGGACTATATACAATTGATGGAGAAAGATAGTCAGGCTCGGAACTGTTACATCTTTTATCGGCAAAACCGAACACTCTGAATAATTTAGTTAATATTGTTGAGATTGATTCGGATATACTAGTTTTATGCAATTTATAAAATCCATATATATCCTTAGACGCAGGATTTGTTCCAATAACAACACTATTTTCATCTGGCACACCACGAATTTCCCGCGTTATACTACCTCCTACATTCAGTCCCCAGCCGGGTCCCATTATTCCGCCGCGAACATTGGCTAAGCAACCGCTTGAGGAATATCCAAAACTGACGGGAATCTCGAAGTCGGCATCCTTGTAAGTGTAAAATGGAATTGCCAGCTGCATTGTTCCCGTGTACAGATTGGGCGAAATTACAACGTTTTCGCCAAACGTCCATGGTTTAGGCTGCGCAAAAACATTGCCTGCCAACACAACCATAATCAATAATAATGCTAACTGTTTAACTAATTTGTTCATAATATTAATTTTTTAAAATCGTTATATAATCAACCCATAAAAAATGGCTCAAAATAATGCCCCAAAATTAATTTATTTTTAGATAAAAAAATATTTTTTCATCTATTTTTTTTCAACAAAATTAAAGTTTTTTATAAGGCGTTAATATACAATGTTTTTAACTGTTATTGCTGTGAGGATTTTTTCATATATAACCGTTAAAAAACAGAAAAATAAAACATAGCGTCAGGCTAATGTAATGAGAAAGAGATTGCATAGAAAAATCTAATCAGCGCAATTGTGGGTATCTGATCGGTTGATAATCTAAAATTGACCTTTCAACTTCTTCAGGACATAATGTAGATTTTCACAGAAAAAAACGCCAATTTCACAAAAAATCATTATCTTTCGGCGTTTTTATGCGTTTAGTTAATGAATTTTAAAATAAAACATATAATATTAGTTTTTTTGCTGGGCACGCCTGCTTACATTTTTTCGCAAACAATGGAGCCTGCATTGCAGGTACTTGTGTTTGCTCCCGATGCGCGCTCGGCGGCAATTGGCGATGCCGGAATTGCAACGTCTGCCGACGTAAATTCGCAACACTGGAATGCTGCAAAATATGTTTTTGCCGCCAATAACGGCGGAGTTGGATTATCGTACACGCCGTGGCTGCGCGATGCTACAAGCGATATTGATATTACTTATCTGTCAGGTTTTTACAGGTTTGCAAATAATCAGTCATTAAGCGCATCGCTGCGTTTTTTCTCGCTTGGAACTATTGAACTTTATACCGAAGATGCTCAATATCTTCAATCGATAAAACCAAGCGAATATGCCTTTGACATTGCTTATTCACGCCGTCTTGGACGATATTTTTCGGGCGGGATAACGTTCAGATATATAAATTCTTCAAAAGTTATTGCCGATAATACAGGCAGCGCTGTTGTTGCAAGAACATCAAATATTGCAACCGATGTTGCTTTTTATTATCAAAAACCGGCAAACATGTTTGGCGAAGATATTGAAATTGCCTTTGGGACAACAGTTTCCAATCTTGGGACAAAACTTGAGATTTCGGATTCGGCAGTTTATTTTTTGCCAATGCGACTGGGATTGGGCTTGCGCGCTGCTTGCAACATCAACAGTGAAAATAAGGTTTCGGCAATTGTTGAATTGAAAAAATCGCTTGTTCCGAGCAATTCCGGATACAGAAATTCGGATGTGCCTGGCGCTGCCATAAAAGGCGTTTTCAGTGATTTTTCGCAAATGATTTACGTTGTCGGAGCCGAATATTCGTATAAAAACGCCCTTGTATTTCGCACCGGATATCACAGGGAATCAAAACTTTTGTCAGACAATTCATATATCACTTTCGGCATTGGCGCCGTATATGAAAATTTACATTTCGCCGCTTCGTACCTGTTTGTTACAGGTAATGAAAAAACGGCAATGAACAATACGTACAGAATATCTTTTGCGTGGCTGTTCGGCAGTATTCGTCGTTATGATTTATAACAGTTATGTTCAGAAAGCGAAAGAATAAGCAAAGGTTGTGGTTATTGCATCCGTTTTTTTGTTTGAAGTCAGCAGGTTTCTGTTTTGCCACACGATATTTGCGCTGATATTGTGTTTTTTGAGCAGTACAAATGCGGCGTTAGCTCTGACATTAAACACTTTTATTTGCGTTTTTCCGTCATTTACGTTAACATTGTAAGATGTTGAAAATCCTGTCGTTAACTTTTTTTCAAAAAATCCTGCTGTAATACCAAGCACCGGTCCAAAGGTATGCGTTTCGTCTAATCCGCCGTAACTGTACGAATAATTTGCAGATGCCGTAATATTTATTCCGCGTTTTAGCAATGACAAATTGTAAATTAATGCTGAATTTAAAAATCTTGAAACGCTTCCCTGCAATGAAACATCGCCCTGTCTGTCAGCCGATTCCTGATAACTTACAGACAGATTCAATCGCTGGCTGTGATTTTTCGTTTGCTTGAAACTATACGTAACCGAACCATCTATCGTTTGAGATAACTGCGTGTAACTGAGCGTGTCCATATTGTCGTAGGGCGAAATTTCGTTTATGTAGTCGAACTGCGATTTCAGATTTCGGTAACTTTGGAAAGTCGAATAATTTGCCGACATTTGAAGCGTTTCGGACAGATTATAATTTAAATTTACCGAGCCTGCATATCGGGTATTTTTATTGTCGTTTTGATTTTTCAAATCATCGCGCTGCACGCCGAAACTTAAAGCCACATTTGCCTTGTCGCCTTTCAAAAAGGGACGTGCATAATTCAATGTAATATTTTCGTAATCATTATTGAAATAATACGCTCCATGCGTTTTATAATCAGGGTCGATACGTTCGTAACCAATGCCTGCTGTGTTTTTTGCAAACTGCCAGTTCAGTTTTGAGTTAAAAGCGTCATATATTCCGGTCGATGTTCTGTTTCCAAAGATATTGCCGAAAAATGAAGCTTCATTGTCTTTTGGAGCGCGAAGGTCGTGAGTAAGAAAACTGACTGCATATTCGGTAATCAATGTTATGTTTTTCAATAAATTTAATCGAAAATCAAATCCGATTACAGAATTTTGTGCAGGTTTGATGCCAAGGCTGTCGAGCGTATGTTCGATTTGTTGATTTTTTGTGTCTCTGGCTCCGAAATATGTTAATCCGACTGCATATTTTTCAGTATCGTACTGTGTTTTTAATCCGTATCCGAAGCGCTCGTAATTTGGCATCTGCGAAGGCATTTGGGCTGAATATTCAACTTTCCGCAGCAGTCGTCCTCCCATTATGCTTATTTTAAATTTGCCTGGATTCAAATCCAAACCGCCGCCGGTAAACTGATGTCCGTTGAGTGTATATGACGAAAATGACATCGACACATCGCCGATATGTCCTGTAATCCATTTGTAAGTGGGATGCAGGTTCAAGCGGTTTGGCAATGACGGATAGGACAGATTTTTGCCGAGATTTGTAAAATTTATGCTTATCGGAATGTTGATTTGTCCATAGATGCTTGTATTGAGATTGCCGTTTATATAATATGTCCATCTTTGCCTGCCGCTTTGCTGATTTCCATTGTAAAAAATCGAACCCAGCGACAGACCGCCGTTAAATGTGAAAGGTTTATTTTTGAAAATGCCGCCAATATTTTCAACATTTACCGTTTGCGAAAAGACATTTGCCGCAACAAAGCATAAAACAGTGATGAATAATATTTTTTTTGTTTTCATTTTATCAAAGATTTTCAAAATATTTTACTGTTTTTGAAATTTTATATCCGAAAGTATGTACGAAGCGCTGCCATCTGATACAAATCCTTTAATTTTTACTGCACCTTTGATGCCGGCAGCCGTTTCAAACAGAACAATACGTGGAATTTCGACATTGGTAAACCACGAAGACGTATTGCTGTTGCCTTTGATATCCAGCGTTTGCAGCAAAGCGTCGTCGGTCATATAGTCGAAATCGGCTAGGGTAAATGCCAGCGAAGTTTCGTCGATGCGGTTTACGAAAAATGTTTGGCTTGCATTCGGTATTGCAACAAAACCCGAAAGCGTGGCAAGGTCGGGAGATGTAAAATAACAGTGATTGAAACTTGCATCCAGCCCGAAAAAAACAAGATTTATTTTATCGCCGTTTGCTTCATTCACGTTGCCGGAAGTAATTATCTGGCGCAAAGCAAGCGAATAAAAGCTGCCTAAAGTCTGCTCCGCCGATTTTATTCCTAATTTTATATCTTTCACCGCATACAGATTAGAATTGGGTTTTAATATGATTTGCCTGCCTGCGGTTTTTGTTTCCTTGCCGTTGGAGGCAGTCAGTTCTATCAGATATGTTCCTGCATTTTGAATGTCGATGCTCGTATTTTCAGCATTTTCGTCAGCAATTGTTGCGCCTGCGCAGGTCCACGTATATGCAAGTCCGCTTGTGGTTTTGTTTATCAGGTTTGCGGTGAACGGCGCTTCGTAATCGAAATCGTCAAACGAAGGCTCCATGTCGAAATCAACGTTTATCGGCGCATCCAGTTTTATTGTTTTGTATGTCGAAAATGTTTGGCGTCCGTTGCTCACTGTCAGCGAAATTGCATGTTCGCCCTGATTTGCAAAATGCACGTTTGCCGGATTGCGTTCGGTTGATGTTGAAGGTTCGCCGCCGTCGAATGTCCACAGAAAGGTTGATGCTCCGACAGTTGTATTGATGATTTTTACATCGGCGGGCGCAAAATTATTGATTAAAACTTCTGCATCAAACGAAATATTTACGGCAGAATCAACAGAAAACGTAAACTCTTTGATGTCGCGTTCGGTGTTGTTCCATGCTTCAAGAACGATTGTATATGTTCCCGCTTCGCCGTAAACAACTGTCGGCGGCTGCTTTACCGCTGCTTCTGACGGATTGCCGCCCTCGAATGTCCATTTGTAAAAATCGGCTCCTGTACTGTGATTTTCCAAAATAACTTTTACCGGCGCCGTATAGTTGTCGTTTTCAATGCTTGCCGAAAATTCGGATTTCACCAGTAAGACTGATTCTTTATAACACGAGGCAATGCACGCCAAAACTGTTATCGCTAAAAATATCTTTTTCATTGTGTTTATGTTTTTAATACTGTCATTAAATTTAATTGTTTTTATATGTAAATTTACTTTAAATCTATATTAATTTAAGTTGCCGGAAATTTCCGCAAATATTTCGTGGGCTTCCCCGAGACTTTCGTATGCTTCTGCGAAAGTTTTGCAGACTTCAGCAAACAGTATGATGAACTTCACGAACATATCAGAGCGTACGAAAATGTCAGAGCGGAATGCGCAAAAGTAATTCGGAAAATTATGATTTTCTGCAATTGTCATTATCTTACTTTTATTTGCACACTTTCGGGCTTGCCGTTCATGTCTTTTATTACCAGAAGGTACTCGTAAGTCGAATTTGCATTTACATCGGTGTCGGCTGTCTGCGTTGCCGATATATCCTGCTCCTGCCATTTTGTCAATGGATTATCGTTTACTTTGCGGTAAATCATTATTGTACGCACATTGCGGATATTATGCTGCCACTGCAACACAATATTTTTGTTGATTCGCTTTCCTGTAAATTTTTGTATTTTTTCATTTTTTTCTTTTATAAATCTTGCTTTTACAGGTATTTCAGGCGATTTGTCGGATTGAATATTGCCGCTGTTTTTTGCCGTTAGGGCGTAATAATAAACTGTTCCGCCGGCAACCGATTTGTCCGTATATTTTTTGTTTTCAATATCCGAAATTTCCGCTATCGCCGAATCGGCTGTGCCAAAACCTCGATATATTATGTAAGAAATTAATGATTCATCCTGTCCTGTTACCCATTCCAGATTTACGCCTTCGTCGGTCGCCTCAAATTTTGTTATAAGCGGTGGCGATGGTTTTAGAAGCAATGGCTTTGTTATTTCCAGCGTTTTGGATTGTGGCGACTGGTTATAGCGTCTGTCAAGCGCCGATACTGCATAGTAAACTTTGGCATTCAGGCTGCGAACGCTCACAGTGTCAATAAATACCGTATCCTTAATCGCAAGGTCGGTAAGCGGTACAGGTTCTTCGCCTGCCGTTTGCGCTCGAAATATTCGATAACCCAGAATATCGTCTTCGGTATTGGCTTTCCATTTCAGATAAACCATGCCTGTTGTGTCAACAAAACCCTGCAAGCCTGTCGGCGCAGCAGGCGGAATGCTGTCGGGAATCTGCAACAGAAACGGAAATGAATACGAAGGTTCACCTTCTTTGGGTATTGCCGACATGCGCAAATAATTTTCGGATGCGGGATTTTTGTATAATACATTACGTTGTTGAGGTTTAATATCCGAAATAACTGTAATAAATTCGCCTTTGTCGGTATCGCTGCGCTGCAATTCAAAATGGCTTAAAACTTCGTTGCCGCGCTCGTCAAAATCCCACGATACTGTAAACATGCCTTTGTCATCGGGAACTGCTTTTACGATATGTGGAACGTATATCAACTGCAAGCGTCCTTCGCCCTCAACTGTGTCTGAATATGGACTTTCTTCTCCAAACGGCGTTACTCCTGCTATTCGGTAATAATATTTTTTACCGTTTTCGATGGAATCGATACGAAACATACGGCTGTTGCCTGTAATGTTTGTGAGAGGCATAGATGTAAGGCGGCGAAAGTCTTTACCGTTTTCCGAGCGCTCAACATGATACGAACTGTAAAAATGCTCAAGCAGTTCGTAATTCCACGTGAGCATCACGCTTGCATTGCCGAATATCGCATCAAATTCAAAAGGCTTGGGCAGTTCGCGGTAATCGTCCAAACCTGTGAATGCGCTGCCTGTTTCTATATGTTTTCCTGTATTGTCGTTTACCGGAATAATTCTGTAAAGATAGCGTTCTCCTGATTTCACATCTCTGTCATCGAAAGCCCAGCCTGCAAACAGCGCCGCCTGATACGACAGGTCGGCGGCATACATTGCCATTGCATAACGCTGCTCCTGTTCCTGCGAAAGGGCTATTATTTCTGCAATGTTTTTTGTTCCGCCCGAAACTTCAAAACTTTCACCGTACAATGCCTGCGCTATAACGGCTGCATAACTGTTTGCCGTGGCTATCTGCTGCCAGTCGTCAAGCGGACGTGGTTTCAGCGGTTCGGGCGTAAGCGTTTTCTTTTCGGGTTCGGCGAGCGTCTGTCCGTTGCGAACAAGCGTGTAACGTTCTATGACTATTCCGTTTCTGTTGATGTAATACCATGATGACGACGAAGTTGCAGCCATACGTAACTGTATCATGTCTTTGCGAACATTAAACCGCACTGCAACAGATACAGTATCCTGCGAATACAGTTTGGCGCAGACTGTCAGCAGCAGGCAAAGGATTATATGTTTTATTTTTCTCATTATTAATTATTAATTGTTAATTATTCATTAAGTTTATCTGTTTATTGATAATCGTCAAATCATTGAATAAAATTTTTGTAACTGAACGTTGACGATGTTCCCGTTATTCCTCCCGGCATGACGTATTTCAGTGTTATTCTGTAATCTCCGGACGTGATAAATGGATAGGTCGCCTGTATAAATCGCTGATAGGCAGGATTGGATGTATTGCCAAGATAGGTATTTATCACCTGACTTTGCAGGTCGATAAAGTCAAATTTGTATATCTGAGGCAGATTGTAATAATACGGAAAGCGTTTTGTTGCAAGTCCGTTGAAATTGCCATTTTCTATCTGATTAAGATATGTTGTCATAACAGGCAAAGCCTTTGCAGGCGGCACGCCGAAAATATCTGCATCGCGATTTGTTACGCTAATAATACCCTGAACAGGATAATCATTATAAAGCAGCGGGCGTATTTTTGTTGTATAGTAACTTTCGTCGAGCGCCGCTTCGAGATTTACAAGAGGCTTGTTTTCGGTTTGTGCGCTGCCAATAAGTTCCGACAAATCGAAAGGTTCCATATCAACAGTTTCGTATTCAAACATAAGAACATCTGAGTCAAGTTTGATAACAGCGGCGCTGCCTTTTACTATATTGTCGATTTTTTGTTTGAATGTCGAATAGCGGCTCGATGCAAAATCATAAGCAAGCAGGCATTTGCCAATGTCGGTGCGCATTTCGGAGTTTGCCGTTCTGGTTTCGATATCAATATTGCCCAGTTCTTCATCGTTCATTAGTGAAGATGAAGTGGTTGTTGATGTAGCCGCAGGCGCTTCGCCTTTATTAAATGACAGTATACTGAATTTGTATTGCTTTTGATATTCAATGTCGGGCATGGTAAAGTCTATGCGCTTTTGTACTTCATTGTAAACAAAAGCGGCATACTGCCTGTTGCCTGCCGCATCTTCGATACATACTTTGTTTTCGAGTTCTGGCGGGAAAAGATAACTTTGCCCAAATTCAAGCTGTACGTAACCTGAGGGCTGTTCGCCATTGAGATAGTATTTCTGGTCGACAACAGGATACGAATAAACCACATTGCGCAAAGGAATATCATCGGGAGCATCGCCTGTTGTAAACTTAACTGTTTTTATTTCCATCGCTTCCTTGCCTGCCGTATAAACCTGCGACCAGCGACCGTTTGCATACTGCTCGAAAGATACGCTTACTGTTGCCGTAATTTCTTTTTGCTGAGGCAATATCTCATGCGAATAAAACGATACTTCGTCTTTGTCAGTTCCCCATTTAAGATTGCCAATAACATTGCTTGCGCCATCGTTCAATATGAAATCTTTAAGCTGTATTTTATACATTTTCTCGCCATCGTCGTCCTGAACCGTAAACGCTTTGCCGATTTCCATTGCAAATGTAGCTTGCGGAGCAGTGAAGACGCTTACATCCGAAGATGCATCGGCGGGCGAAAGGTCGGTTATCATTATCATGTCAACAGGACTGCCGCCCGGTATGACAAGGTTACATTCTTCGCCTATCGACAGCTTAAATCTGCAATTTACGCTCACTATGCCCAAAACCTTTGCCTTGACGGCGATATATGCCTTGAACGAACTTGGATTTGGAAGTTTCGCCTGAAGCAACGCCGCAAAATCGGCGGTGATTATAGGAACTCGGGCTTTGATAAACCACAGATTTACTTTTACTCCAAGCTCGCCGCTGAGATAGGCGTAAGCCTGTCCGTTGGCATACCAGCCATCTATTCCTATTGCGCCGCTGCGTCCTTCGCATTCGGCATCGCCATAGTCTTTAAGCATTATGTCGAAGCCCAGACCAGCCTCGAAATGTGCATATAATATCAAAAAGGTTATATCGCCTGTGTTGACGCTTAAATGAGACCCGAAGGCAAAACCTTTGCCTTCGCCAAGAGCGTTAAGGTTTGCCATATAATTGAGTTCTTCTGCTGGAACGCCCAATATCGCCGCTACCTGCGGAGGCGGCGGCGGAGATGCAGGTATTTTGGTGCCAACCATAAAATAAGAACCTGTTTCTATATTGAGAAGACTGCCAAGTCCGAATTTCAAGCCTATGCGGTCAGTGGGAGTTCCCATGTAAATATATTTATCCTGAGGGTCAATGTGAATTACGGCATAACCCGCACGGTTGTTCTGTCCAACGCCTTTGATTATTCCACCGAATACGCTTACGTATAAATCGAAATTTGCATGAAACGATGACTCGGCAAAATTAAACTGTATGCCAAGCGATGCTTTTATTTCCGCTTCACTGATTTTGTCATGGTCGGTATATAATTTCCCTGCCTCGTTGGGGTCGTACTGTTTCAATCTCTTTAATCCTTCTGCTCCGCCCACAGAATTAAGCACTGACTGTTCTTTTGCTAAAAGTTTTTGATATGTTTTGCTTACATTATCCTGAAATTTATCCAGTCCGGGCAATTGTCCTACGAATTTTGCAAAGCCGTAAAAGCCTGCATAGTTCAATCCTCCGTGCTGATTGAACGAAAGGTCGAAACAGGCCTCGCCGCTTGCCGCTGCATCTGATATTATGGTAAATGCCGCCGATGCTTTTACTCCCAGACTGTAATTTTTGTCGGGAACATATACCATTCCTGTTACGCTGTGTACATTATCGCCTGTCTGATTTTGTCCTGTTCCTTTCATGCGGTATATCAAGCCGCCGCCAAAGCCTTTAAGGTTCAAAATTCCCAAAACAGGAATGCCCTGCCCGGGAATAGTTGCCTTGCCATCGATAAACCAGTAGCGAAAATCCGTTTTGCCGAACATTCCGCGCATTTCGGCTTTAAGTCCGCTTACAGGTCCGCCCGTGAAATCGACTGACAGACTGCCGCCAAAACCATCGCCGTAAACAGGGTCGGCGTTTTTGATTGACAGCGAACCTGTGATTTTCAGCAAGCCCGCTATGGTGGCATTTACTTCTATATCGTCTATGTTTACTTTTTTGAATTTCCACTTATGTATCCTGCCTTCGGGAAGTTCGCCAACAATTTCAAGTCGTGTTTTTGCGCCCAAATCGCCGTCCATCAACGCAAGTTCCATATTAAAGCCAAGACGCGCTTCGGTATCGGTTGTCGTCAGCGCTATATTGCTTAATGATACGGGAAAACTCTGTAATTTTATTTCATCCTTATATCCCAAATATTCAACACTGAAAGATGGCGATTGAGTTTGCAGCAGCAGACTTCTAAATTCAATGCCTTTAAATTCGGCAAGGTTTGAATTTGAATTTTCATTCAGTTTTACATTCATTTTCATACGTCCGTGAAGCAACGCCTTGGGTCGGAATTTGCCTTTATCAACGGTAAATTCTATATATGAATTAGGATCTATTTCGGCTTGCGCCATAAATATGTCAAACGAAACCGTATCAAGCGTAGCTATTTGCAGCATGTATTTGTCGTCGGCAGTGATAAGTCCGTTGTATGCAAATCGCGTTTTTTCGGAAAGAGGAATGCCTGCCTTGCCTTTGAAATTCGCTTCTTCGAGTGTGTTTGCCAATAAATGCAAATGAAAATGGTCGAGCGAAAATTCCCAGCCGCTTGCACTGCCCTCGTTTATTGACAGTATGTTTTCGCCCGAAAACAGTCCTGTAACACCGTTTTCGTCAATAAGCATGTTTGCTGCCATAAAACCTGTGCGGTTGGCGTAAGCGGCAACAGTATCGTTGCCGTTTTTTTCGAACTGTGGAGGTAATGTTACTGAAAGTTCGCGCACATATACGCCGTTCCACAGTTTCTCGTTGCCCGGAATAAGATACTGGCTGTATTCGTTTGGAAACTGCACTTTGTCATCGTTGCGCAAGTCGCTGAAATCGAATACAGCATCGCGCAAATTCCATACAAAACCGCTCAAGCCTTTTATCTCAAACGATGGAAAGGTTACGGCGGCGAGAATATCGTCCAAACCTGATATTTGGGTTTTAAATTTGCCGATTACTCGTGAATTATGCGATGTGTCGGGTACGCCTTTGTCGTTTACAGGATGGCAAAGCGATGGCGACAACTCTATTTCGGCAGACAAACCCAGCGACTTGAATCCGTTGCAGTCAATTTCTACATAAGTCAAATCGCTCATACTGCCCGACGACATATCGAACGAACCTAAAAGACGCAAAATGACATAAGAACCGCCAATGGGAATTTCCTGATTTTTCAGCAAAACCAATCGCGCATCTCCGATAATGTCGCCTGTATATGATAATTTTATGCCTTTTGCTCCAAAAAATATTGTGTCTTTTGTTCCTATCTCAATGCGTGCAAAAAAGTCGAGTTCCGTAATATTGCTCCGCGACTTGATTCTGCCGTCGGATGCGGCAACGGTAATGCGCATATTGTTGATACTCTTCTGCAAACCCACAGGTAATTCTATGCCGTTCAGCAGATTTTCCAGTTTGTCGATATAAGCATTGTTAGCATCTACAAGCGCAAAGATCTTTTTGGCATCCTG